>JBJENW010000023.1:0-4583 GCA_051880395.1 Lachnospiraceae bacterium
GTACATCGTAAAAGGCTTGATGAGCCAGTTCGTTATCCAAGTTACAAATAATCCTTTCGGATTTTTTCCGACATTTTTAATGCTTTGAAAATCAACCTTCATCATCATCGGATATATCATTAACCAAATGAGGATTGCCATAGGAATGGATACTTTTGCATATTCAAAGCGGTTCAAAAAGTCAGGTATCTGCGGCAGAAACTTTCCAATCAGAACGCCGATAACCATACACAGAATGACCCAAACGGTCAAATACTTCTGAAAGACACTAATAGCACTTTTTTCTTTGCTCATAGATAGCCGCCCCCTTTTTAGAAGCCTAATTTGTGCAGCAATTTTTCTACATCAGCAGCTTTCAGCACCTTGCCCATAGCTACAACCTTTTCATTGACCACAAGAGCGGGCATACTCATAACACCGTATTCCATAACCTTTTGCATATCGGTGATATATTCCACTTCCACACTAAGTCCCATTGCTTTTACGGCTTCTTTAGCATTTTCATATTGCTCGTGGCAAGACTTGCACCCTGCGCCTAAGACTTTTATGCAGCAAATACCGTCTTTTGCTTCAGAGCAACAATCATTTGTAATTTCGCTGACTTCACTTGTAGGACAACCGCAATTGCAAGCGCAAGCGGGAGCTTTCTTTTCTTCTTCCTTTTTCTTTCCGAAATTGAACAGTGCCATAATAAATAACCTCCAAAAATTTTTATTTAGAATGCGAGCCAAAACATATATAATCCGATGAGCAATATTGCCGTCCCCATCAGTATCTTTAAGAGTGTCGAAGCAGTCTTGTATTTTTCGCTGCTGTTAATCTTCTGAACAAAGCCTACTGATGTGCCCGCAATCATAACAAGAGTGCTATGCCCAATCGAGTAAAGCAGCATTAACAGAATGCCCCATAAAAGATTTCCTTTGCCTGCAACAATAGCGAGTAATGCAATCAATACAGGGGTTGAACAGGGCGATGAAAAAATACCACCGAGAACGCCTGCGATAAAAGCACCGATAAATCCACGCTTTTTACTTTTCGATAGCAAATTAACTGATGGGATAAAATTGAAAATCTCCCAAGTTTGTAATGCCATCAGTACCATCAGCACACCAAGAATAATGTACCATACAGTAGAAGATGTTCCCATCAATTTACCTGCCGAGGTTGCAATGATACCGAGTGTTACGAATGTAATCGCAGTTCCGAGAGAGAACACCGCAGAATAGGCAAAGGCTTTTTTAGTATTTTTTTCACCTACACCACCGACATAACCGATAATCAGCGGAACGCTGGATAGTGAGCAGGGAGTTACCGAGGTAAGAATCCCTGCGAGGAGTGCAAGAATTGGTGCAAACCACATATTATGACTAATCATTTCAGCAATTTGCGATAGCCAATCATTTATCATTTACTCAACTCCCATCTCCTTTAATATTGCCCACATCTGTTCTTCGGTCAAGCCACCTTGATGTACGGTGAAGATATGTTCTCCAGTATTTTTGTGAGAGTACATATCAAATTGAATTTTCTTTGATAGTTCATCACTCGGTACAAACGGTGTCCCGTCTGCGTTAAAAAATACCTGTGTGGGAATAACTTGCACGGGAACATTATTTGCAGCGTCGGGATAATCCCACACATTGACAAATTTGATAAATGCCTTTCCTTGAAATTCCTTATTTGCTTTTTCCAATACGGGAGCCATCTCTTTGCAAGGAATACAGGTGTCAGCACCATAATCAACAATGATTGGAAGTCCGTATTCCGAAAGAGAGTCAAAGTCAACTGCTTCTGTTTCACGCAAGCTGAAATCTGCGTCTTTCAAATTATCAGGAACTTGCGTTGTTTGTGAACTTTGCGGTGTATTCTGCTCATTTGGATTTTTGCCTGAATTTTTAATAACAAAAATTGCAACGATAGCAATTACAATCAAAACAGGAACAATGATTTTAATCAATGTAGACTTCTTCATAAACAATCTCCTTTGCAACAACACCCATTACTTGAGGTATTCTTACCTTCATAAAAGCGTTTCAAATTTTCAGGCATTACATAAGGTGTGCAGGCACAGGCGGACGGTGTATAAAGTGTTTTCAAGATTGCGTCTGCCAGCATTTCTTTTGTGGGTACTTCATAAGTTTTTCCATCATATTCAAACACTCGGCAATCAATATTAGTTCCGGCAATGTCGCCGCAGCAGCCACAGTCAGATTCCTTAATGTCTCCGAATATGTCCTGTCCATTGACACGAATGGTAGGCGAGGAAAGGAAATGATATTGTTCAGCCATTTGAATGGTCGTCATTTCACATTCTTTGTAGTTCACTTCATATCCTGCCATATCCAATACCGGACGAAGCGTATCCACTACTTCTTTCAAGACATCATTTGTGCCAATACAACGGTCACAGGTATTTAGGTCAAGATACAAATACTCGATTAGCAATCTTTTACTATTTGAAACCGTTTCGGGTTCAGCAGCACAGCCACACCCGCATCCGCTACTCGGTGTAACATCCGGCATACCGCCTTTGTCACGAAGAACAGGGGGAATCCAGCCGGTATCATCGCCCACATAAGTGATTGCACCTACGGGGCATTTATTCCCGCAACCGTGACAATGGTCAATGCACCCATCGGGATTGATAACAATCGGTGAAGGAACTGTCTTTTTGTCATAAACTCCGTGAGAGCAGAAATTAACGCAAGTGCCACATTCAATGCAGGATAATATATCCACTACAGGATACCATTTTTTCGCCATTTTCTTATCCTCCGTTTTCTAAATAATCATCGGCTGTATCAAATTAAAGAAGTAGCCTACAATGATAATCCCTATTGTGCAGATAGCAATGAAGATACCAAGCAGTTTTGGTTTTACCGCTTTGCGAAGCATAATCATTGACGGCAGAGAAAGTGTTGTAACAGCCATCATAAAAGAGAGCACCACACCAAGTAATGCGCCTTTTGCAAGCAGAGCCTCAGCAATCGGGATTGTTCCGAATATATCTGCATACATAGGAACACCTGCGATTGTCGCAAGAATTACACCGAATGGATTGTTATCTCCGAGAACTTTAACGATAAATTCTTCGGGAATCCAGTTATGAATAAACGCTCCGATACCTACACCGATTAAGACATAAGGAGCAACCTTTTTAGCTGTGGCAACAACCTGTTCCCACGCATATTTCATTCGGTCTTTGAAATGCAATTCCTCTTGCGGAACATCAAGTGACCGTCCGTTACGGATATATTCTTCTACCTGATTTTCAAGGTGCAGTTTCTCAATCAGCGTACCGCCGGCAACAGCAACGACAAGTCCAAGCACAACATATATAACCGCTACCTTCCAACCGAAAATACTCATTAGAAGTACAAGGCTTCCAAGGTCAACCATAGGAGAGGAAATGAGGAAAGAGAAAGTTACGCCAAGCGGCAGTCCCGCACTCGTAAACCCAATAAACAAAGGGATGGACGAGCAGGAGCAAAACGGCGTTACGGTTCCGAGCAGGGCGGCAAGTATATTTGCCCATATCCCGTGAAATCTTCCGAGTATCTTTTTTGTTCTCTCCGGTGGGAAGTAGCTTTGAATATACGAGATAATCAAAATCAAAATTCCCAAGAGAACCATTATTTTAATGGTATCATAGATAAAAAACTGAACGCTTCCGCCAATCTTGCCTGTTGTATCTAATCCGCAGGCATTTAGAATTGTGCTTATGAGTCGATTTAGCCAGTGCATACCGAGGATTTCATTTTGAAAGAAATCCCACGCTGTTTTTATTGCTTCCATAAAAAGCTCCTTTCATATAGTCAAATTGAAATGTGTCTATTAGATAAAGATATGAAAAGTCGTGTGAGAAAATGAATTTTTATCAATCTTCACAACACGACTTATCTTCACACTTCACATCAATAGTTGTTAGTGCCTTCAAACACTCAGTTGCGTATTCTGCTCCCTCGGAAGAAATCGAATAGTGTGTCCATTTTCCCTCTTTTCGTCCGACAACAATACCGGAATCACAAAGGATTTTCATATGGTGGGACAGTGTAGGCTGCGTAACATTGAGTTCTTCTAACAACCGACAACCGCATTTTTCACCGGTACGCAAGAGTTTGAGAATGCGTATACGGTTTTCATCACAGAGTGCCTTAAAAATGATGGCGGTTTTCTTTTCATCCAAATTCAATCTATTCACCTCCCATAGATGATTGTCTATTTGATATTATATACCTCGCATAGATGTTTGTCAATGGGTTAAGCAAAAAAGATGGCTGCTCGTTCGAGTAGCCATCAAGTACATTATTCAAAATCTGTTATTTCTCTATCTTTCAAATAGACATTGTGCGTGTGATAAGTAAAACACATCAACAAATCGCTGTTTTTATTGTCCTTCGCCTTAAACATAGAAAAGTCATCGGACAGTATGAAAATAAGTCCAAGCAGTTTCTTTATATATCCATTGTAAGAAGCATAGTTCATATAGAGAAATGCGGTATATCCGTCATCGTCCTCTTTCAAATCGGCGTCAATTTCATAGGTTTCCGATAACTCACGGACTGCCCATATAAATTTATCTT
>JBJENW010000024.1:0-1363 GCA_051880395.1 Lachnospiraceae bacterium
TATTCGGTACAATATGTACTGGGTAGGAGAGATTTTTTGAAGTTTCTTCTTAGATATGCAAGGGACCTATTGGAACGAAAAAATAAAAATCTTCCATATTCCTTGTCGAAATAAGGAATTATCGAACAGCCAATTCCTTATTATTTGTTAATAAGAAAGGAATAAATGTACTGCTTTCCATTCGTATTACATTTACATAGAAGACAATCCATTTAGCATATGATAGAAAAAGCATTTTGATGGATCAGAGTGCATGGAAAAAAAAAGACTACAGGATGTAAAAAAGTGCATAGAGTGCCCAAATATGGAAAAAGATAAGGAGATAGTATTAAAAAATGAACATGTAAAATATGAGTATGAGGGGTATCAGGTCCGTGTATATTTTTCTAGCGATAAAACTTTGAAGCAGTGTATCCAGAATCTGGCGGAACGAAGAAGTGGAGGTTGATTTTATCCAACTTCTATTGTAAGACAAAGACAATTAAAGACAATGACTGTACAAGAACAAAGAAAAGAGGGACAGGATGTATCAGGCAGGTATTTATTGTCGCATTTCCATAGAGGAGCAGAAAAAGGAGGGTGAATACAGCAACAGTATTCACTCTCAGATACAAATGGCAAGGGATTATATTGCTGATCAGGGAGATATTGTGGAAGTAAAAGTCTATGCAGATGACGGAGCTTCGGGAAGCAATTTTGACAGAACGGAATTTCGAAGAATGCTGGCAGATATTGAGCTGGGTGTCATCAATATGGTGATTCTGAAAGATGTATCGAGACTGGGAAGAGAACATATTGATACCAATTATTATCTGGGCAAATATTTTCCGGAGAAACGGATTCGGGTCGTATCACTTCTGGATCATTATGATTCTTCTGTTGCTGCTTATGATGAACTGTTGGAAATTAAGACCTTGTTAAATGATATGTATCTGAGAGATACATCAAAAAAAATCAAGACCACGATTCAGGCAAAAAGAAGCATGGGAGAATATACGCCCAACGAGCCGCCATTTGGTTATGTGAAAAGCAAAACAATTCGTAATCATCTGGAAGTCGATACTTATGCAGCAAAGATTGTTGGCAGGATTTACAGAATGTATCTGAATGGTTCCGGCTGTACGGTAATTTGCAGAGTTCTGAATGAAGAGCACATTCCATCTCCGGCAAAGTATAAAAAAGAGGTTTTGAAAAGCGGATACGCATGGGATGTGGGAAAAGGCTTATGGACACCGGAGGCTGTGAGAAGTATCTTGAAAAATCCGGTGTACACGGGTGCGGTCGTCATCAGAAAATATGATAAGCCTTCGTATAAGCTGAGTTATCGAAAGGCAATTCCGCTGGAAGAACTGGAACTGATACC
>JBJENW010000024.1:1463-4535 GCA_051880395.1 Lachnospiraceae bacterium
AATACAGGATATCGGAAAAAGGCTTATGAACAGTTTATGGACGATGTCCTTTCTAAAGAGGAGTATCTGGAATTAAAACAGATGTATGAAAATGAAAATAAACAATATCAAAAAGAATTGCAGAAGCTGAAAAACACGGAGCAAGAGAAAATGGCAGCTGTAAAGGATACAGAAAAATGGTTGGAAAATTTCAGCCGTAGAAGATTGACGGTGAAACAATTGACGAGAGAAGTTCTTGTCGAATTGATTCACAGGATTTATGTGTATCCGAATCAGAAAATAGATATTTACTTTAAATTTGCTTCTGAGGATGGCTCCGCAGAAAAGATCATACAGAAAGACGGGGTGGTATGATGTATCAAATGGCAGCGTACTGTCGTCTCTCAAAGGACGATGGAGAAAATAAAATCAGTGAAAGTATTGAAAACCAGATGAAACTGATCCGTGAATATGTGAGTAAATCGGATGATCTGGAGATAGCAGAGATTTATATTGACGATGGTTATTCCGGGCTTTATTTTGCAAACAGACCGGAATTTCAGAGGATGATGGAGGATATTTACAAAGGGAAAATTCAGGGAGTGATTACAAAAGATATTTCCCGTCTTGGGCGTGAGCATATTGAAACCAGTAATTACATAGAGCGTATTTTTCCTTCTCTTGGTATTCGTTATATAGCAATTCTGGATGGGGTGGACTCTGTTTCACACAGCAATGAAGAATTGGCACAGTTTAAGACCTTATTTAACGATATGTATAGCCGGGACATATCCAAGAAAATCAGAGGTGCGCTTTTGGCACAAAAAAAACGTGGTCACTTCATGTCTGGTTTTGCGCCATATGGATATATCAAAGATCCGGAAGATAAACATCATTTCCTTGTGGATGAAGAAGCTGCAAAGGTGGTACGGAAAATATTTTATATGTATCTGGAAGGCTATTCCAGAGATGGAATCGCAAAAAAACTGAATGAAGAAGGAATCCTGACACCATCTGAGTATAAAAGAAAAGTTCAGGGCCTTAAGTATTCCAATGCGCAGGAAAAAGCTGGGGCAAAAGGATGGGCATACCCAACCATCAATGTGATTTTAAGAAACCGGGTCTACACAGGAGCTATGGTACAGCATAAGTCGGAAAAGATTTCCTACAAAGTGGAAAAATATCATTATATTCCGGAAGAACAACAGTATATTGTGGAGGGAATGCATGACCCTATCATCAGCAAGGATACTTTTGAGCAGGCACAGGAAATAATGAAAAGACGAACACGGGCACCGGGATTTCATAGTGAAGTGAAAAAAGTCAATCCGTATGCGGGGATTCTTGTTTGTGGTGACTGTGGATATAATCTCCAGAGAGTAACCTGCCGGGACGGTTATGAGTGTGGTTCCTATCATAAAAAAGGAAATACGATCTGTTATTCTCATTTTATTAAGAAAGAAGTTCTGGATTCCATTGTGAAAAATGAAATTCAAAGACAAGCGAAACTGGCACTGAAAGAAAGTGATAAGGATGAAATACTAAAAGCGGCAGATCGCAGGAAGGAGGTGCAAAGGCGGTGTGAAGAAGCGGACCAGCGGATAGAACGCCTGCAGAAAGAATTGGCAGGGGTTCAGAAATATAAAAAGAAAACCTATGAAAATTATGTAGATGGCGTTCTGGATAAAGAAGAATATCTTTCTTATAAGACGGAATATGAAAAACAGGATCGGGATCTTCGGGAGAAAATTCAGCAGGCAGAGCAGGAAAAAGACAGCTTTGGAGAAGCTGAGGGGGCTTACGAAAACTGGATAGAAAAATTTATCAAATACGGAACACTGTCTGAGGTAACAAGAGAAATTGCGACAGAACTGATTGACAAAATTATTGTAAATGGGGATATGAGCATTGATATTGTATTTAAATATCAGTCACCTTATCCGGTAGAAAAAATGGCAGTTTAGTGGCTGAAAATTTTTTTTAGTATCTTTCCCTTAGTTATAATGATCACATGACGGCGCCTCCCTTCTGGAGCGTTTTATCGATGATATTTCGAATTTCTGGAAAAGTGTGATCTGTATCGGAATGGGAAATGAGGCTGCAAGCGCCGGGCATGTTTCCGGAATACTGCAGGAAGGGGAAGAAAAGAACATTCAGCTTGCCGTTCAGGAGAATCAGCCTACCTTGAACGTTCAGATCTGGAAATCTTATGTTGACGAGGTGGAGATTTCGCTCAGAACGCCGGCAGGAACAATTGTCGGTCCGATCCGGGAGGTACTGGGACCACAACGTTTCCGCGTGGGAGAGACCGAGATCCTTCTTTATTACGGGGAACCGAATCCATACAGCACGGCACAGGAAATCTACTTGGATTTTCTTCCAGTCGGAACATATATCACTTCCGGAATATGGGAGATTGTACTTAACCCAGGGCAAATTGTGCAAGGAAATTATGAAATGTGGCTTCCCAGTGAAAATGTGCTGAATAAAGGAACCGGATTTCTGTTCCCACAGGAAAATGTTTCACTCACGATTCCATCGACTGCAGAACGCGTGATCTCGGTTGGAGCCTATGATGCACGGACACTTACCTATGCAAATTTCTCGGGGCGTGGGTATCTGCTTGGCGGAGGGAGAGTGAAACCGGATCTTGTTGCTCCGGGAGTGAACGTGACAACGACCCGGGCAGGGGGAGGAACCGTGACGGCAAGTGGGACTTCTTTTGCCACGCCCTTTGTGACTGGTGGGGCAGCGCTTTTGATGGAGTGGGGGATTGTATGGGGGAATGACCCGTTTTTGTATGGGGAGAAGGTGAAAGCTTACCTGAGGAGAGGGGCCAGGGCACTACCGGGATTTGAGGAATATCCGAATTCGATGGTGGGTTATGGGGCATTATGTGTGAGCGAAAGCCTGCCTAAGAGATGAAGTTAAAAAGAAACGAAGAATTACAAAATGCTGTTGACGGGACAATGCTTTAGAAGTGCGAGCTGCGAAATCAGCATAGCTGATTTCCCCTAGTGAGCGGAAGGAATTCTGTGAGCTTTGGTAAGCTGATAACAATACAGTAGGAAAATCCTATCAGGTAAGGTCTAA
>JBJENW010000025.1:0-4490 GCA_051880395.1 Lachnospiraceae bacterium
AAATGTAGTGGGAGGCCAATAAAGTAGAGCTCGCAAAGACTTACGCCCATATAAATCGTAAAAAATGAACAGAAAAGCTTGCGTTTACCGTGACATCCATATTGAATAATATTGACCACCAAGTCTATTTTATGTTAAAATAGACTTGGTGGTCAATTTTTATATGGAGGTGTTGTAATGAAACAAATAGAAAAAACAAAATTAACCAAAGAGAAGATCCTCGCTGTCGCCATTGACGAATTTGGTACAAACGGATATGCGCCCGCATCCATCAATAACGTTTGCAATGCCGGTATTTCCAAAGGATTGATCTATCATCATTTTAAAAATAAAGATACGCTGTATGTGGCATGCTTGGAAGTTTGTATGAACGAATTGGTCCACGCACTGAACGCGGTCATCGATCAAAAGAATTTTGACTTGTATGTAAAAACGAGACTTTCTTTTTTTGAGGAACAGAAAAACAAAGGAAATATGCTTTTAGAGGCATTCATTTCCCCACCTGAACTCCACAGAGAAACCATACAGCGGATTCGCAAACCTTATGATGCGCTCAATCAAAGAGCATTTGAACAGATTTTAGAAGAACACGATCTGCGCGAAGACGTCCAAAAAGAAAGTGCCACGGAATATTTTCTTCTGATGCAGACAATGTTTAACTGGTATTTTACCAACCCGGCTATGCAGACACATTCCCCGGAAAACGTCCGGAAATTACACGAAGATGCATTACCAAAGATGATTGATTTTATGTTGCACGGAATTTTAAAGGAGGATGAAAAAATATGATGATCTTACAATGGCTCGCAGCCATTCTCATTGCTGTTTTATGTGGAAAACTGGTTTCAAAACTTCGGCTCCCTGCGATTCTCGGCTGGCTGTGTGCCGGCATCGTATTAGGACCGCATGCCGTTTCTCTGGTCACAAATGAACTGCTCAACGCCCAGTGGTATCAAACGACCATTCATATTTTAGAATGTGCCGTGGGACTGATGATCGGAACGGAACTGGTATGGTCAAAAATAAAAAACTACGGAAAAGCACTCGTGATCACCACATTGACGCAATCCCTTGGAACCTTTTTTGTCGTATCGCTGGTATTTGGCATTCTGTTTCAAATCGCAGGTGTCCCGGTTTATATGGCATTTATTTTCGGGGGAATCGCACTTGCGACAGCACCTGCGCCGGCATTGTCCATTGTCAATGAATTTCATACAAAAGGTTCGGTCACCCAGACATTGATCCCTATGGCTGCACTCGATGACATGGTTGGGGTCGCTGTTTTCTTTACCACGATCGCTGTTATGGCACGCCATATATCCGGTGGCGGAATCCCAATCTATATGATTCCGGTGGTCATTTTTCTGCCGCTTTTCATCGGCGCTGTCATCGGTTTTCCAACCGGATTTTTCCTAAAAAAGTCTACGAAAAAAGCAACCGATCTTCTCATTTTGATTCTGGGAATTATATTGACTGCACTCCTCGGATTTTTTTGCAATCACTATCTGATGCCGTCTCCGGTTTTAAATTTCATGTTAATGGGAATGGCATTTTCCGCTGTTTTTTCCAATATAATTTCTGAAACACAGCTGGAAAAAATTGTAGCAGAATTCCAACCGATTTTAGGTGTCTCCATGATCCTTGTCATTCTAAATCTGGGTGCGCCGCTGGATTATCATGCGATTTCTCATGCCGGATTGTATACATTTGTCTACATTGCCGCAAGGGCTTTTGGAAAATATTTCGGTGCCAGATTCGGTGCAAAAGTAACCGGGTTAGATTCCAATGTACAAAACTATCTTGGACTTACCTTACTGCCACACTCCGGTGTTTCGCTTGTCTTCACCGGAATTGCTGTAAACGTATTATCGAAAAATGCTCCCGCATGTGTTCCGATCATTCAGGGAACCATTGCCGCCGCAGCCGTGATCAATGAGATCATTGCCGTCATTGCTGCCAAAAAAGGCTTTGAATTAGCTGGGGAATTCGACAATTCCTGAAAACGGACGTTTCCGAAATTCAGCCGGGTATAAAAGGCGGGGCGGCTGAATTTCAGAAACTGTGTATTGGAAACGGAAGGTTGAGATATTTTTTGCTATGAAAAAGAGCCTGTTTCCACAGACTCTCTACATGGATGGAATTCGTTTCCTCCCTACTGAATTACCAAATTTTCCTTCGTCACAACACCTTTTTCCACATGAAACGAATTTAAAACCGGATTATTTTCTTCCATCAATGACAGGATTAGATAATGTGCTTTCGAATCGAAAGACAACCGAATATCCTCCTCTGACGGTCTCGATGGGGTCTCCGGATGCGAATGGAAATTTCCAAGAAGTACATTTCCTTTCGCACGAATATCTTTTACTGCTTCTAACTGCTCTTTCGGATCCATAGAGAAATGCTCCGGGCTGTGATCAATATTGGTCAACAGATAAATATCTGTAATGATCTGATTCTCACCTTCGATCTTTCCTCCAATCAGCCCACATGCCTCATTCGGAAGTTCCGCCTTTGCATGGTCTAAAATCTTTTGGTAATCGTCTTTCTTTAAAACGATCATTTCCGATTCCTCCTTTAGTGTTTATCCGGGCAGACTGCCTGCTCGTAATCAATCAGTTCTGTGATAGTCGGATGATCGCCACATACGGCACAGCCACTCGTATCAGACGGCAGCTTGATCTTACGGAATTCCTGATTGATGGCATCATATGTCAGTAAATATCCAGTCAGCAGTTTTCCGACACCAAGGATATACTTGATCGCTTCCATCGCCTGCAGACTTCCGATAATGCCACCCATTGCACCGATGACACCTGCCTGTTTACAGGTCGGTACTGCATCCTTTGGCGGCGGATTTTTAAATACACAACGATAGCATGGTCCTTCTCCCGGTACATACGTCATCAATTGACCTTTAAAACGAATGATTCCTGCGTGGCTGAATGGTTTCTTTGCCATAACACAGGCATCGTTGATCAAAAATTTTGCTGGGAAATTATCGGTACCATCAATGATAAAATCGTAATCTTTGATCAGATCCATGATATTTTCACTTGTCACAAATTCACGGTATGTGTTGACCGTGACATCCGGATTCATCGCATTCATTGTCTCTTTGGCTGATTTTACTTTTGCCTTTCCCACATCTGCAGTCGCATGAATAATCTGTCTCTGTAAATTAGAAAGATCTACCTCATCCGCATCTACAATTCCAATCGTTCCTACACCTGCTGCTGCAAGATACATCGCTGCCGGAGCACCTAATCCACCTGCACCGATAATTAAAACTTTTGCATTTAAAAGTTTTTTCTGTCCTTTTGCACCGACTTCTTTTAAAATGATATGTCTGGAATAACGCTCAATCTGCTCATCTGTTAAAGCCATGGCTGCCTCCTCCCATGAAGTATAAGAATTCTACGCTGTCACCGTCTTTTAATACGGTCGTTTCCTTATCTTCGGTTTTTACAAATTCATCGTTGATGGATACGGTCACATACTGTGGCGTCTCCACATTTTCCTGTTCGATCAGTTCCGGTAAAGTCAAACCGTCTTTTACTTCTTTCTTTTCTCCTGCTACTGCAATCTGCATTTCTTCTCTCCTTCTATGTAAACTAATTTTATTATTTTGCTAACAATCCTTCAACCCATTCAAATAACTGGTCTTTTTTTAATGCACCTGTTTTGCGGTCCTTGATTTCTCCGTTTTCAAAGAAGATCAATGTCGGGGCTCCCATCACAGAATACTGCTCGGCAATCTCTCCGTCAAAATTGACATTCAATTTATATACGGCAAGACTTCCTTCTTTTTCATCTTCTAAATCTCCTAAGATTGGGGAGATCATCTTGCACGGTACACAACTGTCTGAATAGAAATCCACCAGAACCGGCACGGTACTTTTCAGCACCTTTTCTTCAAAATTTTCTTTACTTACGCGCTGTGCCATTCTTCGATTCCTCCCGTTAGTCTTCCACTTTTTTTACGATCAGATCGAATGTTCCATCACCGTTGTCATTCAACTTTAAGATCTGATGTCCTTCTTCCTTTAAACTTCTCGGCACATTCTGCACCGGTTCTCCATCATTCAAATGGATGGAAAGAATTTCTCCATCTTCTAATTCATCTAATGCCACCTTCGCTTTCACAAATGTCAGTGGGCAAACTTTATCCGTAATATCGACAGTATCGTCTACTTTGATTCCTGCTATTTCCATGCTTTTTGTCTCCCTTCTTTCTTTCTGTAAGATACTTCTTTGTTTTCCATTTCCTACTTTTCATATTATATCAGTAAAGTATGAATTATACAACCCCTATTTTCAAAAATTTTCCAAAAAACTTTTATAGCAAAATCTGATTTGTCGAGCAAACCACTGCGTTGCTGGTCCACCACTTTTTGAGGAGTTTGACGGAAAGTATCTCAACCAATCGGTTCCTATACACAGTTTCCGGCATTCGGCTGGGAGAGAACACAGGGGCGGCTGGTTCAAAA
>JBJENW010000026.1:0-26368 GCA_051880395.1 Lachnospiraceae bacterium
ATCTTTGCCGCACTTTTCATACGAATATTTTTTCATACAAAACTTCTGATTTGTCGAGCAGACCACTACATTACTGCTCCACTACTTTTAGAGAACTTTTACGAAAAATATCTCAACCAATCGGTTCCAATACACAGTTTTCGTTATTTGGCGGGGGCACACAAGGGGAGGGGATGCTGGCAGGGAAGTGGCTTTGACAGAAATGATAGTGAGTTCAGGTGGGGAAACTTGCGATGCCTTTCCTGTCTTGCCGTAAGACGGACCGGCTGTGCGTATGTGTACGCCAGAGAAAGAATCCGTTTTTGAATCTTACTCTGGCGTACACATACGTGCAGACTGTCCGACCTACGGAAGACAGGAAAAATCAAGCATCGCAAGTTTCCCCACCCGAACTCGACTTCATTTCTGTCTAGCCACTTCCCTGCCAGCATCCCCTCCCCTTTTGTGCCCCCGCCAAATACCGAAAACGTCCGCGTAGGGAATCCCCCTCGGTTGAGATATTTTTCGTCAGAACCCCCAAAAGCAGCGGATTCAGCATCGTAGTGGTTTGCTCAACAAGAAAATAGAAATTTCTGGTTTGCAAAACAAATTTCGTCGCCTTGTGCGAGTTTGACCTGTTCTTTAAAGTCTAAGAGGCGTCCGTTTAAGGTCGTTCCGTTTAGGGAATTTAAGTCTTCGATGTAATAGCCGTCCGGGCGATGTAAAATCCGCGCGTGGATCCGGCTGACTGCCATATCCTGTAAGAGACCGTCCACGCCCTCTGCCCGGCTTCCGATCAGATACTCCTCCCGGTCGATCAGAAAATCGGACATGTTTCCATCCCCCTCATAGTGGAGCATCGCACTCGCATTCGGTGTGCGCATGCCGAGAAATACCGTTTTTCGCTCTTCTTTTTCTTCATAAAATGCTGTCGGCTCAAATAGGATTTCCTCCGCTTCTTCTTTTCGAAGTTTTGAAAACCCGCCAGATTTTCGTTTTTCTTTTGATACCGGTGTTTTTTTCTTCCTATGAAAAAATGAGAAATGTTTCTTTTTCTCTTTTTTCTTTGGCAAACTCTCGAACTCCGGCTGCGTCTCTATCTCAAATTTCTCCCGTCTCTGATTCCTCACATCCGCAATATCCGCCTGCCTGAGCATCTGACTGTTACTGTAGCGCACCCGCTCGTTTTCCCTTTCAAACGGCACACTTCTTTCTTCTTGCGAATTCTCCATTTCTGTATGATCTGCCGCTTGTTCCTGTGCAGGCTCTGTCTGTTGCAAAGATACTTCTTCTGTCAAGGGTTCGTTTTTATGAAGGCGCGCCTGATGGAGAATTTCTCGAAAACTACCCTTTTGCTCCACAACCCCCTGATACACATCATAACCGAGTTTCACTGCCTGTGCATCACTGTGATCTAACTTGGAAAGCAGGTATTCCAAAAGCCCTGTCAATGAAGTTTCCTCTTTTTCATCTGCAGCCGGGCAATAACAAAATGAGATTTCTGCGTTCCCACTTTCCAAAAAAATGTATGCCGGAGACAGCAAAAGCCGTTCTTCCTGTAATAAAAATCTGGCGAGCAGATTCCAGGTATTTTCTAATCCACTTAAGATTGTCTCTAAAAGTTCTATCCGCAGACTACCGTTGGAAAGAACTGCCTCTAATGGCTGTTTTCCGGTGATATCATACCAGTACTGCTGCCGCTGCCCGGTATCCACCACCTCTAACTGTAATAATCCCGCCGGCCGGTTATGCGCGAGCATCTGAAGCTGGTAGGCCGGACTTTGATTGGTTCCATATAAAATCATATAACTCTGATTCATTTTTCTTTTATACTGTGTTTCCATATTTCCTCCTGACATACGCTAATGTAATGCATCCGCCGTTTTTTTGAGCATCTGTAAATGGCGAAAATTTTCTGCTGCTTCTAATTCCATCAGTGTTTCCGTTTTTTCTGCCGCTTTTTCACACTGTTGACAGAGATCGACCGCTCCAAGGATCGATACGCTCAATACTCCTAAAATCACCGGTAGAAGCAGTGTCATTTCCAACGTGTAACTCCCTTTTAACGCTCGTCTTTTTCTCATTTCCTTACCCCCATTGCACCACTGCAAATGCAAGACACAGAAACGGCACAAACGGCAGCTCAAATTTTCGGTCTTTTTTAAAAAAAACAAGCAGGATGACTGCCGCCACAGCAGAAAAAAGAAGCGCCAGAAATAATAATGCAAGATTTTTCTTCCAGCCAAAAAATACACCTGTAGCCATCAGTAAAACGCCATCCGCCGCACCGATCTCTCCTGTCAGTTTCCCGAGTATCAGCATTCCAAGTCCGATCGCCGCACCACCGAGCATATTGATAAAATCCGTCTGCTGCCGTATGACTAAAGACGACAGGACCGCCAACGCCGTCAATGCCAGACTTCGATATGTCACTTCCTTCTTTTTCAGATCCTGCAGGGCACAGAGCGAAAGTGCCCCCATAACTGCTGTTTCCATCTGTTTCCTCCTTCTATTTTCCGCCGCAGCTCTTGCACGGTCTTCTGCCTCCCACCTTGGAAAGTGGAATTTCCTTTACCGTACGTTTTAACCCGCTGCAGTTCCTATTTTTATGATAATTGGTTCCATAATCTGTAATATAGACATTTCCCGATTTTAAGCTGCCTTTGCAGCAAGAACAAGCATAATATTTCCCGCCGTCTTTATTTCGAAGTTTCTCCACCGTTTTGACATCCACACTGCGAATGCTTAAATCGAGATGTTTACAGCTTTTCGTGGTATGATACACACTTCCCGTCTCTGTGATATACACGATTTTGTCTTCTTTTTCTGCTTCCTGCAGTCCATGATCCCCCGTCCACTTATGCGTGCGGGCGCGTTGTTGGACATCCACGGTCTTGATCTTTTTAAAAAAGTTAAACGGCAGCTGCAGTTTGTACCTTACGATCAGATCAATGTAATCCCCCGATAGATCACTCTGTGAAAAATTTAATCCCACTACTCCGGATTTTATAAACTTTGTTTCTGCACCGCTTTGTTTCAGCTGTGCTGTCACCATTCCTTTTGCCACCGTTTTGCTTATCAATTTTCCACCCTTAGACAACTGCTGCATTTTTTCTTTATCCGCATCGCCTTCTTGTAGCACATCCCCCACGCCCGCGTAAACCGCCATCGTACGGCTGGTATACTGCAAGGCCTGCTCTACCTGTATTTCCATCTTGATCACTTGAAAGAAAAACAGGAAATAAAACAGAATCAGTACAAATATCGGAAGAACCAGCGTCGCCTCCAATGTCATAGAACCTCTCTGAAAGGCAGCATGGGAAGATGCCCCCGAATCAACAATTGCAGAGAGAAAGACTTGTTTATTTTTTTGATCATTTAAAAATTTATTCTGAGGCATCTTCCCATGCCACCTCCTTTATTACTTTGTTTTTTCATAGGTTCCGTGAAATTCTCCCTGTGTCTTCCAACTCTCAGGTGCTCCCGGAAGTTGAAACAGATCAAAAACCAGACCACTTTCATAACGCACCTTCCCATCTATTTTGTATAACATACAATCCATACGAAACTTTTCATATCCTTTTTGTTTTCGAACCGACCACTCGATCAGATCCATCGTTCGGTAATTGAGCAGCCTGTCTTTTTGCAGATACATAAAAATCTGTAAATAATCTTCATAGGTAAGCCCCAGCTCCCACTGTGCACTTTCATCTTCTTTGCTTTCATCCAGATCCGGCTTTTTCAGATCGACACCATTTCCCGGTTTTTTTAAATCCACACTGCTTCCCGGTTTTTTCAGATCAACGTTTTTGCTTGCGCGAACAGTTGCTTCTGATGTCGATACCGAAGACATCTGCCTGCTTCCCCCTGTCGGTATGCCTCCCTTCATGATCGCAACCCGTTTTCCAGCCAAAAGATCTTTGACATCTCCCATACTGTCTGTCACAGATCGCGCTGCCAAGATCACATCCGCGACCACCTGCGGTCCCAGGCCCGGAATCCAAAATGCCATGGCATTGCCGATCAATTCTGCCTCCTCCACGGACGTTGCATCCGTAAAACGGTATACCAGATTAAATCCTTCCCGAACGGCAAACAACCGGTTTGTCACACTCTCTAAGTTTTCCTTGTCACTGTCTTTTCCGGCAATGATATATTCGATCTCATACTTTGCATCATGCTGATTCACGGAATTGGTATAGCAGGAGAATTTCTTCTTGATATACTGCTGAAACAAGACTTTTTCAAACGCGGAGGAACTATACGCACTCGCCCGGTTTCCTTTATTTTTGTTTCGTTTCTCTAAACGATCGCTCAGATCAAATGTTGCACCGGAAATCTTCGCACCGTTTGTATAGTAAGCGAGGACTCCCATGGAATGAATTTTCTCGCGCTCAGTCTTTTCTTTTTCCACTTCCTCGTCATATTTTTGTTGCGCCTCTTCCTTAGACATCTCCGGCTCCGAAGAACTGTCTTCTGACGACTGCTCTGTTTCACTTTCGGCTGCGTTTTTTTCCGCCTCTGCTTTCGCTTTTTCTCCATTATCAATGATCTTTTCCGGCTTTTCGCTGCTGGACTCTTTCTTTGAAACCTCCTGCGCCTTCTCCTGAATCTGATTGACCAGATCCGCTGGAACAGAATCTTTTATGGCGCGCACCGCCTCATGGCGGAATACCTGTCCGTCCTGATCTGTTGCAAACTCATAGGTATCCAACAACACATCTTTTACCGGAAGATTCAGATAATTGCCGCCTTTTTCTCCCGGCACGCCATCTTTTTCCCCACTGTTGTACTGTGTATCCTCTTTGATCTTTTCTTCTACTTTTTTTGTCTCAAATGCACCCGTTCCATAGGAACCGTCATGGAACAAGACCTCGTACTCGTCCCACAACGGTGTACTGTATTCTGCCATCGCAGATTCCCCGGCCATCCGGGCACTGGTCTGGGCTTTTTGAACCAGACCATCTGCCCGTGCGCCTTCTAATAATGTCAAAAGCAGGGAAAGCATCGGTACCAGCAATAAAACGAAAAATAACGTAATACTTCCTTTTTCTGCTTTCACCGGCTTATTTCCATAATCCATTTGATGTCGCTTTACTTTCAATCAGCTTAAACCAGCTTTTGATCAAACTACTTGCTTTCGAACTAAACAACATAACTAACGTGATCAACACGGCGATGATCATAATGATCTCTACGGTTCCCATTCCATCTTCTTCTTTTAAAAATTCTTTCCATTCTCTCATAACATTTCTCCTTTTGATTTCATTGTTTTTTGTTACATCTGTAAAAATACACCTGCCATCAGAATCACCATAATATCCAACAGCATGAGCAGCATCGGAAACAATAGCTTATTTCCAGCTTCCTCCGCCACTTTCTGCACCATCTGACGACGCTTGTGCAGCGCTTCTTCGGACTCTTTTTCCAACATTGCCGCGAGCGCTTTTGTTCCTTTTCTGAGGTTCTGACTGATATACGAGCAGAGTCTGCGGTACTCCGGTGTCTGGCATCGTTCTCCGAAGCGCTCATATACGCGCACTTCCCCGATTCCTTCCTGCAGCTCCTGCGTCGCGACCAACACCTGTTCATACACTTCATGATATTCACTTGCCCCATGCTTTCGCTGCAGACGGTACGTTTCACCGAGCCGTTTAAATACGGCATCCATATTCATGCCGGCCCCGAGGAGTACCGCCATCTTACTGACAAAATCCGGATAATCCCGCTCCAGCTGAATGGTGGTTTTTTTTCGCTGTTCTACGATATCCTGCTTTTCTTTCCATTCCAGCATCACGGCAAGTAATATCCCCAACACCGGTAAAACAATCAGATACGGAAGACTTTTTCCCTTTTTCCACTCGACTTTTTTCTGATCCACGGTTGTCGGAAGGGAAATCTCTTTTTCTTCCTGCTTCTCTTCAATCTGCGAAGAGACTGCCTGCTGCACTGCCTGTAGCAGCTGCTCGGTTTTTGACAGGGGTCTCTGATACAGCGTTCCCTGAAACGAATGCCTGAGCGAATAATTCGCATAACGAAGTCTCACACAAAACGCCATTTTCATTCCGTCTTTTGGGATTGCATCATCCTGCAGCTTTCCGTCCTCGTCGATCGGATCCGGCGCGCTTTCCTCGTGTATTTGTTCTTCCACGACGACATCCTGCCACTTTTCGGGATGTTCTTCCATCTCTTCTTCCACGGAAGCTGTGTCCGTGTTTTTGGTGTCGGACTGCTCTTTGTCTGCTTCTTCCAATGGTTCCATATCCCATTCGGCACTCACCAGACCGTCGGCGTAACTCTCCTTCATGTGGACGGCTTTTGTGATATGAGACAGCGTCTGTCCTTTTTCCAAAAACGACGCTTCCATCTCTTTTTCTGCGTTTTTCAAAAGCTTCTCTGCCTGCTTTTTGGTCAGCTTTTGCTCCGGTACCTCGACACTGACGGTTTCCTCCTCTGTCGCATCTTTAATCTGAAAGGTCAGTTCCTCCGTACTTTCCCCGCTTCCCGGATCGCCGCGGATCAGAACCGGTGCCTGATCCTTTGACTGCTGCATTTGCAGCATCACACCCAGAAAAAGGAATACGCCAACGACAAGCAGCTGCTTTTGTCTTTTCGTAAGTTCTTTCTTTTTCTTCATTTTATTTTTCCTTTCTAACAACGAACATCGCCAATTTTTGCCGACAGCCAGATTGCAAATGCATAGCCCAGAAGTGCCGCCGTCATCACAAGAATTCCCGTTGGATTCCCGTACAGGGAAGCCAGAAACTGTGGCGAAGAAATATTGATAAATGCCAGGATTCCAAGTGGTATGACATCCATCATCTTCTGTTCCATCCGCTGGGATGCCAAAAGTGTATCAATCTCCTGCTGTGCCTCGATCTTCGACTGGATATGCTCTGCGGTCACACGCATGACTTTGATAAAATCCCCGCCGCTTCGCTTTGCAAACTGAAAGATCTGACAGAAACTGATGATATCCTCACAGGCACTGCGTGCCGCAAAATCCACCAGAAGCTGCTCCAGAGGGATGTTCAAACGGATTGCCGTATTCATCTGGATGAGTTCCTGTGTCATCCGGCTCTCCCTGCCATGGAGCTGCTGCATATCATGCTGTGCCTCGCGCCAGGCATTCTCAATCGAATAGCCTGCCTGCATGGCAGATGAGATGGACTGCAGAGCATCTTTAAATTCCATGCACAGGGTTTGCTGAATCTTTTGAATCTGCTGCTTTTTTCTACTCTTATAAAGAAACGGACAGAAGATCAAAATACAGACCATCCCGATCACACTGCGGTAAAACAGCCACGAGATCAGACCTGTCAAAAGAACTGAGACACCGATGATGGCAACATGCTCCTTTTTTGTAAACGTATATTCGGCATAATCGTATGCCTCGTTTTTCTTCTCATTTTCCACTTTACGCTGTCTTTTCATCTCTCTCCTCCGGCAGATGATACCCGCATTCCCAGAGTTTTTCCGGGTGATGCATCGGATTCTGTTTTACCCACTTTCCCTGTACTTTTCCGTTTTTTTCTCCGGTTTCCTGAAACCGGTACAATGGATTCAGACGAATCGTATCGCCATCCATGCCATCTAATTCCACAATTTCCAACAACTTTCTGCTGCGGTCCCGCAAACGCCCCAGATGCACAATGATATCGATTCCCGATGCGATCTGTCCGCGTATCGCGGGCAATGGAAGATCCATTCCCATCAATACCATCGTCTCCAAACGCTTGAGCATATCCGCCGCAGAATTGCTGTGACCGGTACTCATCGTGCCCCGATGCCCGGTATTACTCGCTTGCAAAAGATCAAGACATTCCCCAGAACGGATTTCTCCCACCACGATGCGATCCGGTCGCATTCGAAGACTTGTTTTCACCAGATCTCGCATATCGATAGCAAGCACACCTTCCATGCGGGACTGTCTGGTTTCCAGGCGCACCAGATTGGGAATTCCCTGAATCTGTAACTCTGCGGAATCCTCAATGACGATCACGCGTTCTGATTTTGGAATATAAGCCGAAAGGGCATTTAAAAATGTGGTTTTTCCGGAGCCGGTACCGCCGGAGACAAAGATGTTATAACCGGATTTGACCAATAAAGATAAGAATTTGACGATCTCCTCTGAAATGGCACCCCACTGGATCAACTGCTGCATTGTCATCGGGTGCTTGGGGAATTTTCGAATGGAAAGGATCGCCCCGTCCACAGACGCCGGCTCCATAACAATGTTTACACGCGAACCGTCCGAAAGCCGCGTATCGAGGATCGGATTTGACTCATTCACGATCCGGTTACTGCTTCCCGCGATCTGCTGTACCACATCCAACAGTTTTTCTTTCGAGGAAAACCGTTTTTCCCACTCTACGATCTCCCCATTTTTCTCGTAAAAAATACCGTTTGTACCGTTTACCATCACCTCTGTGATGCTCGGATCATCCAAAAGCTCCTGTAAAATATCCAGCTTGCGAATCGAGTTAAAAACCAACTGAAACAACTGCTCCTTTTCTGCCATCGTCAGGCTGTGTGTGCGGCTGTATGATGTGATCTCCTCTAAGATCTTCTGCTCTAATTCCTCATCCGCAATCTCGCAGCGCATGTCCATACTGCCAAGCACCGTATCCCGGATTTCCTGCGTCAATTCCTGTATCGTCGTCCGTGCCATAGCTTCCTCCTCTCTGAACAAGGTTCCGTACAAAGTCGCCCAGTTCTGTGTATTCTAATTGTTCTAAGAAACTGCTGCCTTTTCCCTGCAGACGTTCCTGTACGCAGAGTTCAACCGGCTGAATGCGCGCACATAATTCACTGTCATACATCTGCATACAATCCAGAAATTCCTGCTGTTGTGCCTGAGAAAGCCGTCCTTTTTTTGTCATGCAATACAAAAAATCCAGTTTCTCCACCAGATCATAAAAACCCGGAAGCATCGAACCGAGATCCAGCAGCAGCACTTCATAGTCGGTTTCCTCTAAAATGCGCGTCAAAAGCGCCTCGTATGTCGCACCGGAAACCTCATACAGATTTGCCGGATTTTTCATAGGCGGCACATAGGAAAGTCCATCATAGGAATACAAAACACTTTCCAGCTGCTGCGCAAATCCGCCCCGGTTATGCAACAACATGGCTGCCAGATCGCTGAGATCTTTCTTCCACTCTTCCTGCAAAAAGCAGGAAAGTCCGCTGCACTCCATCAGATTCAGATACAGTACCTTTTTCTCGCGCGCCAGCTCCTTTCCCAGAAGAACGGAAAACGGCAGTTGCATTTCGTGTCCGCCCGGTGCATACACACCGATGATCTGTTTTTCGTGCCCGAAACTTCTCCAGGACTGTGTTTCTTTCTGATGCTTCTGCCAGCCGAAAAAAAGCTGCCGCAAGATCTCGCCTGCCTCCTGATATTTCAGGATGACTTCTTCCTCCTGCACCTCGGGCGGCACTTCACCTTCACTGAAAAAGAAGGCGACGTCTTCCTTTCCCCGCAGTTCCCAAAACGGCTCTGCAAGCAGTGCAAGGTCCATTGGTTTCTCATTTTCTGCATACGCCTGTGGCGATGTGAACACCGAAAATTCTGCCTTTTTGTCTGTCTGCTGCATGAAATACTCCAGCAATGCTTCGACATAAGATGTGTCTGTATCACAGACCGCTATTTTTATTTTTTTCATCGTATCACCTCCAGATAGATCAGACTGCCCAAAAAGATCGGCAGTGAGAAATGAATCATGCAGGACGCCTCCACGGTTTTCGGGCGGTAGTGCTGCAACGTTCGTGTCTGTACACATGTTTTCATATAGTGGAAAAAATAAGAGAATCGTTCTTTCATATTTTTCTCAGATACCATTTTCAGAACTGCGAAGCCTGCTCCGCAAAGAAATGCACTTATCATACATGGGAAAATATCTTGTTTCTGTAAGAATAGACCAGACATAATGAAAAGTTTGAGATCGCCTGCGCCAATCGCACGCATACGAAATAAGAAAAATAGAACCCAGAATATAGTCCATAGCTGCCACCACGCTGCAGCGAAACCCTTCAGTCCATGGAAATACAACTGCCCTGCACTCCCCACGAGAAGTCCCGAAAGAATCAGCGCATTCGGTATTTTCCAACTGCGAAAATCTGTCACCACTGCTGCCGCCAAAAACACGAGCAGTAGAATTTCTAATTGCAACTGTCCTCACCTGCCTTTCTTTTTGCTCGACCTGTTTTGCAAGTGGAAGTATACGACAGTGTTTCTTTCTTGTCTGCATTTCTATCCGATTTGATAGAATTTTTAGTATCCTTTTACAAAAACAATGGAAAGGCTTTATGCACTTTCCACTGTAAACGCAAGCTTTTTTATTTGCATGTTGCAGCCACTACTTTATCGGCTGCCCGAAACGTTATCGACTCCACCACTCTTTGAAAAAGAGTGACGCAAAAAATATCTCAACCGGAGGATTTCTATGGGGACGTTTCCGAAATTCGGCTGGGTGCGCAAGGCGGGGGCGGCTGCTTCCAGAAAGGCTAGACAGAAATGAAGTCGAGTTTGGGTGGGCGGATTTGCGATGCTTTATTTTTACTGTTTTCCGAATGTCGTACAAACTGCACGCATGTGTATGTGGGAGAAAGACTCAAAAACAGACTCTTTCTCCCACATACACATGCGCACAGCTTGTACGCCTCTCGGCAAAACAGCAAAGGCATCGCAAATCCGCCCACCCAAACTCACTAACATTTCTGTCAAAGCCTTTCTGGAAGCAGCTGCCCCCGCCTTGCGCACCCAGCCGAATTCCGAAAACTGTGTATCGGAAACGGTAGGTTA
The DNA here is from genome assembly GCA_051880395.1 of Lachnospiraceae bacterium. Lineage (GTDB taxonomy): Bacteria > Bacillota > Clostridia > Lachnospirales > Lachnospiraceae > JBJENW01. The sequence continues at coordinate 10,784 of JBJENW010000026.1, forward strand.
AGATTTTTTTCGCTTAGGAAAAGTGTTGCGAACCCGATACGTTTTTGACTAATGTAAAGATTTGTTTATCTACAACAACTATTCAGAAAAACCAATACAAAGCAAACGCATATTTGTCGAAACATTTTTTTTAATATTAAAAATAATGTTTCATACGAAATATTTTATAAATTCACAAATACGTTCCGTCTGCAACACTTTTCCCCAAAAAACAGTTCTCAGCCTACCGTTTCCAATACATAGTTTCCGGGATTCGGGCAGGCGCAGAACACGGGGCGGCATCTTACAGAGTGGCTTTGACAGAAATGATAGTAAGTTCCGACGGGCAGTTCTGCGATGCCTTTGCTGTTTTTTGATTGTTGAACAACCGGTGCATCCTGTCCGCCCGGAAAAGAATCCGGTTTTGATTCTTAGCCGGGCGAACAGGATGTGCCGGTTGTTCAACCTCCAAAAAACAGCAAAAATAAAGCATCGCAGAACTGCCCGTCGCGAACTTACTTCATTTCTGTCTAGCCACTCTGTAAGATGCCGCCCCGTGTTCTGCGCCTGCCCGAATCCCAGAAACGTCCGTAAAGGAATCCCCAGGCTGAGATTTGTTCCCCCAAGCCATGTATAGTTTTTCCTTTTTTGATTATAATGGAAGTAGTACCATTTTATACCGAAAGGAGTGTTTTTATGTTTTCCATGAAAAAAAACGTCTCTTTCCGAGAAAAGAGACGCCTTGCGCTGCTTGCCGAGATTGAACAGACCCAGAAAGACCTGTCCGCTGCTTATCTGAATTTTCAGGACGCAGTTGAACCGGAGTTGATCGATTTTTATATTTATCAATTAAAAGCCAATCAGGTCAAACACCAGTTTCTGCTGCGTCAGTTAAAAGAGACCGACTACGCGAAAAATCCCCTTCCGGCCTCCGGCTCCTGAAGACTTTCGTTTAACTCTCCCCTTCCGTATGTGATGCCGGCATATACCCGCTGGGTATGCTGCATCAACGGTTGGGATTGATCTTGATCTGCCACTTCACAGAATGCTTCATACAATTCTTTCAACTGACTTTCTGCCTCCTCGATTCCATCCGGCCGGTTCTGATACATGGCTCTGGCCAGACTTCTTCTGCAATAGGTGTAGACCGCATACAGATCGTATGCAATCTTATATTGAAAATCCAGACAGTCGCACAATTCTTTTAGTACGGTATCTGCATTTCGAATCTGCTGCTTTGCATCCTGCGTCTGCGCTTTTTGCATCGCATCTTTTGCATCCTGCAGATATTCGAGTGCCATCTCATATAAGATCACCACAAGCTCCGAGCGGTTGCTGCTCGTGATGCGGCGGGTAAATTCGTGTTTTTTGATATCGTTCATGCTGCCTCCTTTCTGGTGTGTAGCACACCAGACTTTTTATTTTAATAGCTGTAAAACCTGCTGTGGCTGATCGTTCGCCTGCGCCAAGACGCTGGTCGCTGCCTGCGACAAGACATTTAGTTTCGTGTATTCGGTCATTTCCTCCGCCATATCCGCATCGGAGATTCGTGACAATGCCTGTGTCAGATTTTCCTGTGCCTGATCGAGACTTGCGGTTGCGGAATCCAGGCGATTTTCATAGGCGCCTAATTTTGATCGTACCGAACTTACTTTTTTCAATGCGCCATCCAAAGAATTCATCGCTTTTTCCGGTCCGCCTACTTTTGTGACATCCACATCGTCGATATACATACTTTCTGTGGAAAGCTCCGGGATGACAACGTTCATGATCTGGTGCTCTCTGGCTCCGATCTGAAGGGTCATCGGTCCGATATCTGTGACTTCAAATGTGATCGTCTCATTTGTAAATCCACTCTCTGCATAAAACGAAAGTTCAAATCCGTTTCGATCTGTAACCGTAATGCGGTTTCCATCCGCCTGTGCAGTTGCTGTATGCGAAAATGCATCATCTCCGGTTGTTGTCAATGTTACCTTCGAATCTGTTCCCGTTACATCTACTGTTGTCCCAATACCAAATAAATCCGAATCTGAATTGATCTTAATTTGTGCAGAAGAACCATACGCATCTGTCTGCAATTTATATTGTCCATTATCTTCTATCAGTTTCACCCCAGCCTGCTCAGCCGTATTTCTCAATTTCTCTTTCACATCATCCGCTGTTTCACCTGTCTGAAACGTAACCTCAACACCATTAATGGAAAAAAAAGTATCTGATGGAAGTGTTCCTGTTGGTAATGTAACATCCACTTCCGCTTGTTTTGCACTTGCCATCTCTAAGCTGTAACATCCCGACGGCACCTCATCCGAGACCTCTACACGGGAAACCCCGCTTGTCGAAGGATACACCCGTTTTGCCAGATTTCCGTCTAACAGCGGTTTTGCATTAAACTCTGTATCTTTCGAGATACGGTCAATTTCTTCTTTCAACGAACTGATCTCATCCTGTACCGCCTGCTTGTCATCCTGTGAATTGATTCCGTTTGCCGCCTGTACGGAAAGTTCGCGCATACGCTGAATGATATTGACAACCTCATTTAATGCGCCGTCCGCTGTCTCGATCACACTCATTCCGTCTGAACCGTTTCGGGAGGCCTGATCTAAGCCATCAATCTGCGACTGCATTTTACTGGAAATGGCCATGCCGGCCGCATCATCTTTTGCATGATTAATTTTTAAACCGCTCGATAAGCGTTCCATTGTCTGTGATAACTTATCTTCTGTCCGCAAGAGCTGATTGTTTGTTATGACTGCTGCCATATTGTGATTAATTTTCATATCGCACCTCACATCTATTCTTTTTCCTCTGCACTCTTTTTGCAGAACGGTTTTGCATCCCTGCTGTTTCTTCTATAGAAAATCCTTTTTCAATAGATTGTATCGGACGATTTTTAATTTCTCTTAATCGTCTGCCCGCCTGATCTCTCCAAGTCCTTTTAGCAGGCGGCTCGACATTCCATAAAGCTCCTGCGTCTGTATCTCTCGGATGCCTGATTCTTCTGTTTGTGGCGAATCTGCCTGTGATCTTGACACCCATGACAGTGTGCCCGGTTTACTAGAGACAAACCGCAGTTCGCAGTCACGGTCACTTCCAAGCTGCTGTTGCAGTTTTTCGCGCTGCTCTACGAGAAGTTGTAACGTCTTCTCATCCTCTGCTGTGATAAGTCCGTCTACTTTTTTTTCACTGACTTTCATCTGCATCGCAACTTTTCCCAACTGTGGCGAGTCAAAAAATACTTCCAGCTTTCCTTTTTCTTCCTTGCCGCGCACAATCTTTAACGAAACATCCGTCAATTCACCGCCTACCAACACTGGAATTGCATACTGTTCGTCTTTGACCATATGCGTCACAATCTCCATCTGCGCCGATGCCATCTGCAACTGATTCAGATTTAGACTTGTCACCTCGACATCCGAAGAAAGCATGGTCTGCATCGCATGTTCTGCCGTCTCTGCCAGCTCTTTTTCTGCCTCTGCCAGCTCTTCCGGTGTCTTGACTGCTTCAGCAAATTTTTCCAGTGTCTGCTGCTTTAAATTTTCCACATCCAGCTCCTCCCCATCCGGGAGCGCATCGAACAACTGCGAGAACACATTTCGCTTTCCGCTTGTCATCTGTCGCATGGCCAAAATAGTTCCGACCGTATTCGGAAGTTTAAACTGCTCTAACAGCTCGTAGACCTGCCGCGGCGCTTTGGCTGCCTCCTCAAAACGCGCCAACTGCTCTTTGAAATACGTTTCTTCCTGCACCTGTTCTTCCTCTTGCCGTGGTAGCTCGCCCAGAAATTCCTTCAACTCCTCCGGCGTCATGCTCATCCATTCCTGTTCCTGTAAAAGCTGTGCCTTCTGTGGTGTCAGAACCTCTTTCACCTGATGCAGGCAGTCTAACTGATACACGCGTTCCATCTGCTCTGTGATCGAATTTTCTATCGTTCCGGTCCCGGTTTTCAATTCTGTTTCATCATCGATCGCATAACTTTTTCCGCTCTTTTTCTGCGAGCGCACCACCGTCAAAAGATTTCGCATCGTCATGTCACGCCCTTGATGCAGCACAGCTCCGACTGCCGCACTGTCCGTTTTTTCCACCTGATGGATCAAACGGTACATTCCGATATACGCATCGCGTTCTTCCTTAGTGATATCATGCTTTTTCTCCACCTGATATAAAAATTTGCTGAAACTTTCTGTCCCGTCATCACCCTGTTCTTGCAAAATTGCTTCTGCCGTCTCGTTCAGTTTCTGGATATTCATGTCCAACGGATGAATCCCCTTTCGAATCATCGCAAGCACCACAGACGGTTTCATATGGTCAAATGTTTTTTGCACTTGTTGATCTGCCGCTTTCATCTGTGTGATCGACTCCGGTGTGATTTCAAGCTGGTTATACGCTAAGATGCGCACAGCACGCGCATTATCCTCCGTCGGCTTCATCCCATAATCAGAAAGGATCTCATCCACATTGGAAAACGCTTTTTTCATGGAATCCCCTAAATCCGGGCGCACCTGCGTCTGCATGGTCTCATAGCGCTGATTGGCTTTTTCCATCTCTGCCTGCAGTTCTTTTCCGACTTTTAACACACCCTTAAGCGTATCCTCTGTCGGCATCTGCTCTGCCTGTTTTTCGAGCGGTTTGTAATCCGGCTGATCTTCCCATACTTTCATGCGCCCTAATGTATACGCTGGAAGTTCCTTGATCTGTTCGATACTCTCAGTTGTCTCCCGAAAGATCGCCGTATTTTCTTTGGTCGGCTCTACATTATTTTCTGCCAAAAGTTGTCTGTAATACTGATCTTCCACATCCTTTAACTGCTCCACCAATTCCTCTAATGGCTTTACATCGATGTCAATTCCCTGCTTGATGAGCTGATACGCGGACGATGCCGTCAAAAGTAATTGTGCCTCTGCAAGTGTCCGCTGTGCCTTTGCCATCGTAAACTCCGCCACCGTCACATGCTTTATTTCTGACTGCATCTGCGCCTGCGGATTTTGGTCTTTTTGCGGACTATCCTGCTCCTTTTTTCTCTGATTCTGCATCTGGCGCAGTGTCTGTATCGTGATTGGCTGTTGATCTTCCAGCAACGTCAGTACATCCTCCGATTTTGCCTCTAAAATCGTCTGCTCTGCCTGCTCGGCTTTTTCCATTGAACGATAAGAGGCGATGAGAAGCGCATTCCCCGCTTTTTCCCCTTCCGAGATTGCACTTACCGCTGCCTGCACGACTTCCTCCTGTGCCGGCGGAAGTGTCAGATTCTGCAGATCCATCGCATAGTTCAGATTTTCTTCTGTCAAAGGAATCTCCTCCTGCATCATCCACTCCGCTGTTTTCATTGTGTCTGTATTTACCGGAAGTCCCGCCTGTTCAATCACCTGCTGCATCTGCTGCTGCAGACCACGATCCGTCTCAACAGACAAACCTCGTGCTTTCTGTCCAACTGCATCGGAAACGCTTTGCTCTGAAAACGTAGAACCAGTCTGATTTTGCGCTGTATAATTCTGTATCGCCTGTCGCTGTAGCTGTGCATAATCTGCTGCATCTGGCGCCACACTCTGTAAAGACGCACTGCTGCAGTGCTCCGCCACATACAGATTTTCCACCGTCGGTGCTTTTTGTGTCTGCAAAAGATATTTCACGCCATCCGAGTCCAACGGTTTTAAGCTCTCCACCTGCTCCACCGTCTGTGCAAGATCCGTCACATTTTCCTGTGTCACCGGAACATCTGCCTGCTGCATGGCACGCGCTACCTGCTCTGCGAATGCCACATCTCCCGTATACGCCTGTACCGTCTCTATGTCCGGTGTATCCCCAAAACAGCTGATATCTTTTCCCGACTCCGCCAGTGTCATTTTAATCTTATCCATCTCTGTCACGATCGTGGCACTGTCCGTATCCGCCGGTGAAAATCCGTCCTCTTGTGCTTTCTTGTAGTCCTCGGCCGTCATCGTATTCGAAAGCATCACCATCTGTTCTTTTCGCTGTGTGGCATCCATTCCGTCAAATGTATTCTGAATCGAATCCTGTACCGGTGTCTGCTCCTTCTGTGGCTTCTGATAGACCGGCTCCTGTGTCTCTTTCTTTGTCTGAGAAAGATGCACATCCACCGACCGCATTCCTGCTTTTTCTTTCTTCTTTGTATCCTCTGACATCCCGACCGCCTCAAACGCATCCGTATATCCCGCCTGCGTCTGTTCAGTCTTTGTCAGATTCGCTGCATTTATCACCATAAACTGAATCTTCCTCCTTTTTGTTCCAAACATTCTCGTTCTGCTTATTATCAATATCGAACTGTTTTCCACAAAAAACAAGAGCAGCATGGAACTTTTCCACACTGCCCTTGTCTTTTCCACAAAGTTTTTATTCTTTTTCACGATGTACCCGTTTCAACGCCCGTTTCCGTTTCGGAGCCGATTTTCCTGTTACCGACTGTTGTGCTTTTGCGGGTGCAGCTTTCTGCTGCTGTTGTACCGGTATAGACTTCTGTTGCTGCTTCGATTCCGATGACTGTGTTTTTACCGGTATTGATTTTTTCTTTTTCTCAACCACATCCGGTGTCCGGTCAAAAGAAAAAATTGCAACACCATAAGCAGGCAATTTATATCCGATCGAATATTCTCTTCCGTCCCACTCTTCCTCTTTTGCCTTGTAAGTCTGCTGCTGTTTCACGCCGCTTCCACCAAAACGCGCTTCCTCACTGCTGAAGATCAGCTTATATGTGGACGGATATGGAACTCCGACGCGGTAATCCTCCCGTGCGACCGGTGTAAAGTTGATGACAAATAAAAGATTATCCCCGCTTGCGCCTTTTCGAACAAAACTAAAGATACTATGTTCGGCGTCATTTGCATTGATCCACTCAAATCCATCCTGTCCGCGATCCCACTGATACATCGCCGGATATTTCTGATAAATATGTAATAATTCGCGCATGAAATTCTGGATCTGCTGATGTTCCGGTTGTGCGAGCAGATACCAGTCAAGTTCCCGCTCTTCACTCCACTCACGCAGCTGCGCAAAATCCTGTCCCATAAACAGCAATTTCTTTCCCGGATGACCGATAAAGAATGCATACGCGGCTTTTAAGTTATCGAATTTTTCTTTTCCGAGTCCCGGCATCTTATTGATCATCGAGCATTTCAGATGCACGACCTCATCATGCGATAAAACTAAGATATAATTTTCTGCATAATTATAGGACATTGCAAATGTCATACGGTTGTGATTATCTTTTCTGAAATATGGGTCCAGACTCATATAGTCGATAAAATCATGCATCCAGCCCATATTCCATTTATAAGAAAAGTTTAATCCACCCTCGTTTGCCGGTCTGGTCACATCCGGCCATGCGGTCGATTCCTCCGCGATCATAACCGCACCCGGATTTCTTCCGGTCACGACCGTATTGATATGGCGGAAAAATTCGATCGCCTCCAGGTTTTTATTTTCTCCATATTGGTTGCGTACCCAGTCCCCATCCTGTTTTCCATAGTCAAGATATAACATAGACGCAACCGCATCCACTCGCAGACCATCCACATGATACTGTTCTATCCACATCAGGGCACTGCCGATCAAAAAGTTTTTGACTTCTCCCATGCCATAATTAAAGATCTTCGTTCCCCAATCCGGATGCTCTCCCATCCGCGGGTCCGGATATTCGTACAACGGCTTTCCGTCAAACTCTGCTAGTCCGGAAGCATCTTTTGGGAAATGCGCCGGTACCCAGTCTAAGATTACGCCGATATTATGCTGATGCAGATAATTTACCAGATAAGCAAAATCTGCCGGGGAACCGTAACGTGATGTCGGTGCATAATAGCCGGTTACCTGATAGCCCCAGGACGCATCAAACGGATACTCAGAAATTCCCATCAATTCTACATGCGTATATCCCATATCCAAAACATACTCTGTCAATGACTCTGCAAATTGCTGATAGCTGTAAAATCCCTCATCTTCTCTGTTTGGATGCCGCTTCCAGGAACCTGGATGCACTTCATAGATTGCCATCGGCTTTTCATAGCCATTCGTCTCTTCCCGTTTTTGCATCCATTTTGAATCGGACCAGCGGAATTTCGTGATATCTACGATTTTCGATGCGGTTCCTGGTCGTTTTTCAAACGCATTTGCATACGGATCCGCTTTATAAAGCTTCTCTCCCTCTGATGTCACGATCATATATTTATAAAGATCGCCCTCTTTTGCCTCTGGAATAAACAGCTCATACACGCCTCGCTCCTGTGGCTCTACGCGCTCCATCTCATCTTTCTCTTCATCCCAGTTATTAAAGGAACCAATCACAAATACTTTCTCTGCATGCGGAGCCCAAACGGTAAACTGTACACCGTTTTTCCCATTCTCCTTTGTCAAATGTGATCCCATTTTTTTATAAATGTCGTAATGTGTCCCCTCTCCAAAGTAATACATATCCAAGTCTGAAAATTTCTGCATACTACACCTCTTTCACCCTTATTCTTAATCTTTTTATTCCTCTATTTCAAAATCTTTTTCCTTAAGCGGTATATATTCCTCTTCCTCTTTTCGATTTGAGAGCATGCCTAAGATCTTTTTGAAACCACTCTTTTGGGAACGCGCGATGGCATCATCCACGATTCCTTTTACTTCTGTCAAAGTCGTTGCCTGATCCCGCTTTTGGATACTACTGATCCGATTGTAAAGTGCCAAAACACCCATTTCATCGATCCGGTATCCCAGATCCTTCGCATACGAACGACCGAATGCAACGAGTTCGTCACTGGTAAAATACGGAATATCTACGCGCTCTGTAAATTTTGCAGCAAATCCCGCATCTAAGCTCAACGCTTTTCGAATTCCTGCTCTGGTATCTTCCAGAATCACAAGCAGGCTGTTCGTATCCCCTTCCATCAAAAGAGACAACTTTATCGCGGTCTGCTTTTCCAGTTTTCCAGCATTTTCTATGATCAGATAGCCACCGGAAACTTTCTGTAAAATGTGTGCGACGTCTTTCTGATTTAATATATCTGCATCGATCTTGCCCACCTGACATTTGTCACCGCCGCCTAATTTCTGCATTGCTTTGATCAAATCTGCCGCTAATACGGTCTTTCCACTGCCATGAATTCCCTGAATCAAAACATTTCCCATACGCGAACTGACACTATTTCGCCGATTCTCCAGCATTCCCTGTAAAGTCCTGCAAAGCTGCTGTTCCATGCCGGTCACCGGTACAAAGTAGGAAAAGATTTTTCGAATCTCCCTTGGAAGTCTCACCATTTCCTCCTCCAACTCTAATTCGTGTGCATACACATCTTCTCCCACCTGACTCTCCAGATCTTTCTGACGATCCACGACTTTTTGTGCCTCTTTCGTCTTATCTTCTTGTATCTCTTCCTCTTCGGATGCTGCTTCCTCTAGAAGTTTCTGTTCTTTCGTTAAATCTACACTTTCCTCTGGATTCTGTGCTTCCTCTTCGGATGCATCTGTATTCTCCTGTGAAATCGATTCTTGTTCCTCTTCATCTTCCTTTTCGGATACAGATATTTCTTCCTCTGGTGTAAGTTCCTGTGCAAACTCTGTCTGCTGCTCTACTGCATCCGGTTCATAGATATCTTCTTGTCGTACGCGGTCCCGCACCGCCTGAAACGAATCCCGCATTTTATGCAGAATCCCGCTCAGATCGGGCATCCGCTGCGTCGGCTCTAACAGCAGTTCTTCATCCGCCGCTTCGAGTTCCTCCTGCAGTTCTTCTTCCACACGCCGCAGTTCCTGTTCCTCCGCCTGCATATCCGCCGCTTCCAATTCTTCCTGCAGCTCTTCTTCTGCACGTTGCAACTCTTTTTTCTCCACCGGATTCAACTCCGGTTTTTGCTCAACCGATGAAAGATTCTCCGATGAAAGAATTGGCTGTGGAACCTCGATCTTTAAATTCATATTTGGAATTTGAATGGATGGCATCTGTGAATTTGGCGGAATCATTTCGTCCAGTTCGAGTCGTTGTTCCTTTTCTACGCCTTCTTCCGATTCTTCAGAAAAAGCGTCCTCCGGTTCTCCCAGATACTCTTCCTCCAAAAGTTCTTCCAATTCTTCCGAGTCTTCTTCCTCTTCCTGTTCCCTCTCATCAACGTCTATATTTACTGTCTGCTCTAATTCTGTATTGACTTCTTTCAACTTTGACTCTACTGCATCAATATCCTCTAATATTTTCGACGCTTCTTCTGACTCTACGGATTCTGTTTCTTTCTGCTCTGTTTGTATCTTTGCAGACAACTCCTCCTGTTTTTCCTGCTGTTGTTGATTTAAGGTATCTATTTCCTGCTGAAGCATAGCCGTCATTTCCGCAACCATTTTTGCAGCCGCATCCGCGGTCATATGTTCTGTGTCATGCAATTTTTGACGTAACCGTGAAATGTCTGACTCGGGTATGATCCCGATCAGCTGATCCATGGTATCCTCTGCTTCTGCAATCGCCTGCAGCTTCGCCGCCTGCAGACGTTTCTCCTCCGCCTCACGGAATGTCTGTGCGGTCTGCCTGCGCGTTTCTTCCCATTCATCCAGCACACCCTGTAGCAGATCATACGCCTGCGGCCGTGCGGCTCCTTTCGGTGGATGCACAGAACTGACAGCTGACTCTGATAAATCATACTCTTTCTTTGCCTGCTCCTCCGCCTTTGCAGCTTCCATGATCTGCTTAAAGTTTTCTTCGATTCCTTCTTTCAGGCTCTCCCGATGCATCCGAACATCATCGACTTCCCGAATCTGTACCGGTCCATCCTCCTCTATTCCAGGGAGTGGAACGTGCAGACTGCGAGCAGCTGTCACCTGCATCGGTCGAGCCGTCAGATCATCTTCCTGCACTTCCTCTTTTTGATATTCCTGAATCTCTTTCTCAGCCGCATCTTCCGTCTGCATCAGAACCTGCTTCTCCCCTGCCGATTCTGTGTGCACTTCCTGTGCAGGTTCTTCTACAACTTCCTCTGTCTGTTGCAGCTGACGCAGCTTTTCTGCCTGCTCATGGCTGAGCGGCTGATAGCGCATTTTCAATTTTAATGCTTTCTCTACATATGGTCCGTCTCCAAACCACAGAACCAGCTCATCACATGTTTCGATACATTTTTCTACCATATGTGCTCTGCTGTATAATGCAGCCAGTTCGTATGCCCATTCCTCTGTGTACTCCTGCTCTTTCAGATCCTCCATATCCTGAATCTGCAGACTGATGTCCTTGTCCTGTGCCTGATGCAGGCGATACCGAATCACATACTTTAGATTGTCATGCGGAGCAATTTCCAGAAATTCCTGATAATACTCCTCTGCCTCCTCTAAGCTGTTCATCTTGATCGCCAGCATCGCCAGACGATAAATAATCATTTTACCAATTGGAGACCGGTCATACGCGAGAAGCAGCATATCACGACTGTCTTCCATACGATCGACGTGTTCGTAAATCTCTGCCACCATACAAAGAGAATTTACACTGCGGACTTTTCTCCAGTTAATACTGTCTGCGATAGAAGCCGCCGTCTTATAATCGTGTTCGCTAGTCAGTGCCTTCATCTTCTCAAGCTTTAGCTTGTATTCATATTTGTCCAATTGACTCACCTCAAAATTTAACTGTTCTTAACCCCTTTTTACTCCAAATTCTTCGAATCATCTGATTTCTATAATCAGTGTATCACAGCCATTTTCGTATGTCAAAAATAAAGTGTCAGGATTCTTTCTTTTCCGACTCATCTACTACTTCTTTCTGCTTTTTTCGACTCTTTTTCTTTTGTTGCAATTCTTCTTTCAAATAAGAAATCGCATTTGTCTCCTGATCAATCCTCTCAGCCCTTATATATGCATCCGACTCCATCGGAAGTTTTTTCTTCTGCAGCAAAAAAGATACTGCGTTTTGTGCAATGTAATAAATCACGGCAAATACCGGCACGCCCAAAATCATGCCCACTACGCCAAACAATCCGCCTCCGAGCATGATTGCAAATACCACCCAGAATGAAGATAAACCAGTCGAATTTCCCAAAATTTTCGGTCCGATGATATTTCCGTCAATCTGCTGCAGAATAATGATAAAGATGACAAAATACACACCTTTCATCGGATTTGCAAGCGTGATCAAAAGTGCACTCGGGATCGCTCCGATATATGGTCCGAAAAATGGAATGATGTTTGTAACTCCGACGATCACACTGACAAGCAGCGCATAAGGCATATCCAACACAAGAAGACTGACATAGCAAAGTACTCCGATGATCGCAGAGTCTAACAATTTTCCGGAAATAAATCCACCAAAAATTTCATTACTTTTACGAAATGTTTTCACGATCGCATTTCCTGCGGATATCGGGAAAAAAGCATATACGGTTTTCTTTGTCATACCGACAAATTTTTCTTTGTCTGCAAGCACATAGATGCTCACAATGATTCCAATAATAAAATTTAATACCACGCGCATCATGCTAATAATTCCGGATGTGATCGACGTCAGATATACCTGTGCCTGAGGCAGGATATCCTGTTTTAGCCAATTTTGCAGATTGTCAGTTCCATGAATCAGCCACTGCCGGATCTGAAGCACAATTTCATTGTCGCTCTTTCCCATATGATTGATCCAATTCACCAGACCTTTAAACTGATCCGGCAAAGCTACGATCAGCCCCCGGATACTTTTTAAGAGTTCCGGTATCATCATGCCAAACAACATACAAATGATAAAAATAAAGGTCAGTACCGCCCCTAAAATTGCGATGGTTCGGGCACTTTTTTTTGCCTTTTTCTGATCTTGCATATTCCGGAACAGATAGCAGATCCCTTTCTCATACGCTTTCATGATCGGATTGATCAGATAGGCAATGGCAAGACCGATGATAATTGGCTGCAGTACACCGAACACCGTCTGAATCACATCCCGAAAAGACTGATAGCGATAAAAAAGGAAAAAAACGCTCATACAAAGACAAAACACCAAAAATACCAATAAAGCCACTGCCAAATATGGCTTAAAATTCCAGTTCGCTTTTTGGTTTTCCAGCTCTTCTTCCTGTTGATTTTTCAAAACTCTCTCCCCCTCTTAGTTTGATTATCAAACTTTTTCTAATAACGCAAAAGCCGGACAATGCAAAAGGATATCTCCCTTTGCACTCCTCCGGCTTTATAACTAAGATGCCAGTCTGTTAAGCTTTTATTTTCTGTTGTAATTGATCAGACATCCTTTTAAGATAATTTCACGTTCTTCGTTTGTCAATTCACCAAGTTTCAGGTCAAATCCTTTTAACGAACCGTCTTTTACGACATATACTTTGATCACGCTATCCTTATTTTCAACTGCCTTTCTGATCCCCGGCAAAAACAGGTAATCCCCATTTGTAAACGGCAGATCCCCTTCTTCGATCAAAAATGGAAGCATACCCCAGTTGATCAAGTTCGAACGGTAACGTTTGGTTGCATATTCGTTTGCGATATTTGCCCAGCCGCCTAATACTTTCTGACAGGAAGCAGCCTGCTCACGCGCAGAACCGTCGCCCGGCTTTACAGCAAAGATCGTACTTCCAACACCCAGATTTTCTTTGCTGACATCCGGATAGGTTTGTTTGATGATATCCATCACCGGTTTCAACTCTTCTAGTGCTTCTGCCGGACATTCGCCTGCTTCGATCGCTTTCTGTGCTTTCTGCACTTCTTTCGCGCGTCCTACATAAGCCGGATCCTTTCTGGACAATGCAAACTCTGCCAGTCCCAATGGGTTGGAACGATAAGAAGAAGTTTCTCCGGATGGAATCAGCTCGTCTGTTGTAGTAACCGGATCGTGAATCTCGGAAACAACCTTCAGGATCATGTTTTCCGGTAATGCACTCATCTTTGGCCAATCTTTGATGTTTGGTCCCATCTGAATCTCTACTGTCGAATCTGCAACACCATGGCTGTCAAATACACGGTTTGCATAAATCTGACTGTCAAAGAAATACTTCGGTTTTGTAAAGTTAACATCCACATCTGTAGCCGGTGTCAATACACCCTGATTTGCTGCGGTGGCTGCAATAGAACGTGCATCCATCAATGCAACAGATGAAATCTGTCCGTTCTGTACCTTTGATCCCTCTCTGTTCGGGAAGTTTCTTGTTGAATGACGGATTGAGAATGCATTGTTTGCCGGTGTGTCACCTGCACCAAAACATGGTCCGCAGAATGCCGTCTTTACGATTGCCCCTGTCTCCATCAAAGTAGCAACTGCTCCGTTTTTCACTAATTCCATGTAAATCGGTGTACTTGCCGGATAAACACTCAAGGTAAACTCATTTGCTCCGATACTTGCTCCCTTTAAGATATCAGCTGCATCACAGATGTTTTCAAATCCACCTCCGGCACAGCCAGCGATAATACCCTGATCAACATAGAATTTGCCGTCCTTGATCTTATCTTTCAGATTCAGATCCACTGCACCGTCAAAACTTACCTGTGCATTCTTTTCGCACTCTGCCAGGATGTCTGTCAGGTTTGCATTTACCTCTTCGATCGTATAGGTATTGCTTGGATGGAACGGCATTGCGATCATCGGTTTGATCTCGCTTAAGTCGATTTCGATCATACCGTCATAGTATGCAACACTGCCCGGGTTTAATTCCGCGAAATCTTCCGGTCTCTTGTGGATCTCATAGAACTCTTTTACCTTATCATCGGTTCTCCAGATGGAAGACAGACAGGTTGTCTCTGTTGTCATAACATCGATTCCGATTCGATAATCCACACTCATATTCGAAACACCCGGTCCGACAAACTCCATGACTTTATTCTTTACATATCCATTTTTAAATACTTCACCGATGATCGCGAGTGCGATATCCTGCGGGCCGACACCTTTTTGCGGTGTTCCAGTCATATACACTCCGACAACACCCGGCATATTGATATCATAGGTCTGGCTTAATAACTGTTTTACAAGCTCCGGGCCACCTTCACCCATTGCCATGGTACCCAATGCACCGTAACGTGTATGAGAGTCGGAACCTAAGATCATCTTTCCGCCACCTGCGAGCATTTCACGGGCAAACTGATGAATGACTGCCTGATGTGGCGGTACATAGATTCCGCCATAACGCTTTGCACAGGTCAGACCAAACATATGGTCATCCTCGTTGATGGTTCCACCAACGGCACAAAGGCTGTTATGACAGTTTGTCAAAACATACGGAATCGGGAATTTTTCCAATCCGGATGCTCTCGCTGTCTGAATGATTCCAACAAATGTAATATCATGGGAAGTCAGTTTATCAAATTTAATCTTTAATTTTTCCATGTCATCTGAGGTGTTGTGTGCTTTTAAAATACCATACGCAATCGTATTTTTTGCAGCTTCCTCTTTAGACAGTGCACTGCCTGTCTTTGCTGTTAAAACTGCGGCCGCATCTTTTGTGTCTTCTACGATGTCTGTACCATTTACTAAATAAACTCCATTTTCATATAACTTCATACTGTCACCTGTTCCCTTTCCGCTTGTGTTACCGGTAGCAACTTCCCGCCCACATTATATAATAAGAAGATGCCGTTTAATACCTCTCGTTAATGCATAATTATACGGGAAAGAATTCAAAAAGGCAAGACATATAGCAAAAGAATTTTTCCGCAATTACGATTTATATG
>JBJENW010000027.1:0-26367 GCA_051880395.1 Lachnospiraceae bacterium
GCAATAGAATGTTCTCTCGGAATCTCCCTTGCGCTCGCTTTTGCGGCTGATTTTCCGCCAGATGCACACAAATTTAATCAACGTACGCTCCACGTACGCCTCATAAATTTGTGCACATCTGACAAAAAATCATCTCACAAAATCGGGCACAACGAGACTCCGAGAGAACATTAGACTCAATAAAAAACCTCGTCCTTAATTATAAGGACGAGGTATATTCTCGTGTTACCACCTTAGTTTACAGATATCTCACAATATCTGCCTTAGAAAGTGTACGGGACACTTAAGCACAATAACGAGTGCAATTCCGTCGCAGCCTACTGAAAAATGTTCGGTGCGAAACTCCGAGAGGTATTCGAGACAGTTCTGCGTGCACCTTTCATCAACCGGTACCTTTCTGTACGTGAATCCTGCTCTACTTTTTCTCATCATAGTTTTTGTTTATTTAACTATTTAATATTATAGTCATAGTAAATCCAGTTTGTCAATGAATTTTTGTAATAAATAAGTTGCATATACAAAATAAATAAAAATCATATACTTACAAATAAATTTCTTTGTTTTGAGGAAATTTAATTTTTTTTTACGTTTGAATCTTTATTCGAGTGCGCATATAAGAAAAAAAAAAAGAAAAAAACGTAAAAAGATTTCTCAAATCTGTGATATAATAAAACGATGAATTTTTTTAGGTACGGAGGAGAAGTGAATGCTTTCGAAAGCTGATATTCAATCAGAAGTTTACAGAGTAGCTTTTCAAAAAGGTGAGGAGCTTTACAAGGAAAAAAAGGTGCAGGATTTACAGTATCGTCTGGTATCAGAGCATAAAAATCCTACATCTGAAATTCATGCCAGAGTGCTAGGCAGTAAAGGGGAACATATTTATCCGGTGACAATCATGGTGGATGAAGAATATGATACGATCAATTCTTATTCTTGTGAATGCGAAATGTATCAAACAGAAGAAGGAATGTGTAAACATTGTGTGGCAGCGTTATTAGAATATATTGGGAGAAGAACTGCCCGTGAAGTCTTAGACGTTCGGTGGGATAAAGAGGAAAAAGCAGGAGAGCTGCGAAAAAAAGGAACGACAGCAGATTTAAAAAGTGTTATCATTCGATATGGAATGAGAAATAATTCGGAGTATTTGATACCAGAGGATATTTATGGAAAAATCGAAGTAGAGCCAAATTTAGAAATTTCTTATGGAACGGCTAAGCTGGAATTTAAAATTGGTATGCAGCATAAGTATGTCATTAAAAATATACCGGATTTTGTGAATGCGATTCAAAATACAGAGAAGGTGCGTTATGGTAAAAAATTAGAATTTTATCATAATATACAGGCATTTACGCCAGAGTCACGGAAACTGATCAATTTTATCTTTGAGCAGGATGAGGAGCAAAAAAGACAACGTGCGTCATCTTTTCAATATTATGTGAATACACCTAGATTTGATCGAGATATGCGCCTGGATGAAGCGGGAATTGATGCTTTTTTTGGAACAATGACGGGATTAGAATTTAATGCTACAATTGATATGTTTGAATCAAAACGATGGACTGTGCATGAAGAAGAGAAAAAACCGGCATTGAGCATTATTGGAGAGGCTTCGGGCGTGACATTGCGTATGGAGGTTCAAAAGATTATTCATGGTGCAAAGAGGGACTATATTTGTGAGGACGGAAATATTTATCCGATTGCAGCGGAGACAAAAAAGGAATTAGAAGATTTTATTCATGTGATGGAACGTCAGGATTATCGGATGGCTTATGTTGCAGAGAATGAAATGCCAACATTTTGCAGAGATATGCTTCCATTGATTCAAAATGCCTTTCAGGTAGAAACAACAGACTTTAATCAAGATTTATATTTGCCTCCTAAACCAGAATTTGAGCTGTATATAGATCGTTCACCTTCAGATATAGTAGCAGCAAAGCTAATGGTAATTTATGGGGATGAAAAATTCAATGTATTAGAGAAACCGGAATTAACACAAAAGAGAGATATTCCGACAGAAATTAAAATAAAAAATGCTGTTGAACTATATTTTAATGGGTTTGATCAAAAATCAAATATACTTTTAATTAAAAATGATGAAGAAATGTTATATAATCTTATTTCAGGAGGATTGCGGAATTTAAGTGAGATTGTGACTATTTACGCGTCTGAATCATTCCGAAAGATGAAAGTGGTGCCATCACCGACTGTTTCTGTTGGCGTTGCACTAAAGAGTGATTTGCTTGAGATGAGTATTCATTCGGATCAGATGCCTATGGATCAATTGGCATATCTATTAAGTAAATATGATCGAAAAAAGAAATTTGTGCGTTTGAAAAATGGTGATTTTTTAAATGTTCACGAGGATGGATTGGAAATTTTAGCGGAATTGAGAGAAGGATTACATTTGACAGAGAAACAGATGGCAAAGGGACAGGTAATTATCCCGAAGTACCGTGCTATGTATCTGGATGCTTCTTTAAAAGATAAGCAATTCTTAAATGTAGATAAAAATAAAGAGTTCAAGGCCATGGTTCGTAATATGAAGACGATAGAGGATAGTGATTATGAAGTGCCACAGAGCTTGAAACCTATTATGCGCGAATATCAGAAAAATGGTTTTTTGTGGTTAAAAACATTGCGACAGAATGGGTTTGGAGGTATATTGGCAGATGATATGGGTCTTGGAAAAACACTCCAAGTAATCAGCCTTTTGGTGTCTGAGTACGATGATCGTGTTGCTGCAGGAAAGGAATTAGGGCGTAGTCTGGTTGTATGTCCGGCTTCACTTGTTTATAACTGGAAAAAAGAGATGGAGCGATTTGCCCCGCAGTTGCATGCAGTTACAGTTACCGGACTTGCACCGGAAAGAAAGACGATTATCGAATCGACAAAAGACGGAGACGTGTTGATTACTTCGTATGACCTGCTGAAACGAGATGTGGAAGTATATGATTCTCTTGTTTTTACGATTCAAGTGATCGATGAAGCGCAGTTTATCAAAAATTCGAATACGCAGGCTGCAAAAGCGGTAAAGAAAATAAAAGCGGGTATGAAGCTGGCGTTAACAGGAACACCGATTGAAAACCGTTTGAGTGAATTATGGAGCATTTTTGATTATCTGATGCCGGGATTTTTGTATACGTATGTGAAATTCCGAGAGGAAATCGAAAATCCGATCGTACAAACACAGGATGACACGAAAATGCAGCGTCTGCAGCGGATGATACGACCGTTTATTTTGCGAAGACTGAAGAAAGAAGTGTTGCATGATCTGCCAGAAAAAATTGAAGAAAATCTCTATGCAAAACTGGAAGGCGAGCAGCAGGAATTGTATGAAGCAAATCTGCAACGTATGCGAAATGCAATTAGTGATAAAAGCGATAAGGAATTTATGTCTGAGCGGTTTCAGATTTTGGCTGAGCTTACAAAATTGCGTCAGATCTGTTGTGATCCGGCATTGGTATATGAAGATTATCAGGGAGAATCTGCGAAAATGGATATGTGTATCGAGCTGATTCAGAATGCGGTAAACGGTGGGCACAAAATCTTACTGTTTTCGCAGTTTACAACGATGTTAGAGCATATTCAGGTAAGGTTAGAAAAAGAAGGAATTTCCTATTATACATTGACAGGATCAGTGAATAAAGAAAAGCGTATGAAACTTGTAGAACAGTTTAATGAAGATGATACATCTGTATTTTGTATTTCACTGAAAGCCGGTGGAACAGGATTGAATCTGACATCAGCGGACATTGTCATTCATTATGATCCATGGTGGAATGTGGCTGTTCAAAATCAGGCGACAGACCGAGCATATCGTCTTGGGCAGGAAAATGTTGTGACGGTTTATAAGTTAGTGACAGAAGGTACGATTGAAGAAAAAATTGTTGCGATTCAGGAGAAAAAGCAAAAGTTGGCACAGGAGGTTCTTGAAGGAGAAGGAATTAATTCTGCCGGATTCTCAAGGGAAGAATTACTGCAGCTTTTAAGTTAGAAGATAGAACTGCCAGTACAAAGTAAAAAATAAAGCAAAAAATGATACGTTTTGAGTAATCAAAAATCAGCTAGTTGACACAAAATTTTTTTTGTGATAAGCTGTTTAAGTATAGTTTTTGAAACTGAAAAAGACCGGTTCTACATGGAATCGGTTTTTTCATTATATAAAACTGGGGAACGGGAGAAGGAGAAAAGTTATGGAAAATGAAAATGAGATTTTGCCACAAAAAATGGCTTTATTGATTGATGCGGATAATACGCAGCTGACCAAAATAGAGTCTGTAATTCGAGAGATTTCTACACATGGCCGAATCGTAGTAAAGCGTGCATATGGAAACTGGAAAAAAGATGCATTAAAAAATTGGGAAAGTAAAATGAACCGTCTGGCAATTAAAGCGGTGCAGCAGTTTGACTATGTAACGGGGAAAAATGCAACGGATATGGCATTAGTGATTGACACGATTGATTTGCTATATCGTGATATTTATGATGCATTTGTAATTGTTGCAAGTGACAGTGATTATACACCGCTTGCAATCAAGCTGAGAGAATCAGGAGTTATCGTTATGGGGGTGGGAGAAAAAAAGACCCCGGAGGCATTTCGAAATGCTTGTGATGAATTTATTTTTCTGGAAAATCTGGATAGTGACGAAAAACAGGAACATTCGAAGAAACAGCTGCCAAGACAGACAGTAAGAGTTGCAGAAAATGAGATGGAAGAAATTCATAACCTTCTTCAGATTGCGTTTGAAAAATATCAGGATGCAGACGGCTTTGTAAATGTTAGTTCTGCGGGAACCTTTATTAAACGTGCGAAACCTGATTTTGATTCTCGGACATATGGATATGTAAAGCTTCCGCAGTTGATTGAAGCATTTCCGGATCGATATGAGATGAAACGTTATAAAGGAAAAGGAACGGTTACAATTGTAGCATATCGCTGTTTGAATTAAAAAAGCAGGGAAAGTGATGAACTTTCCCTGCTTTTTTATTTATTTTTTACGTTTATTTTACATTTCCACATTTTATTTTTTACGAGTGGCGTATAAAGTATCATTTGTCGATGCGATGACGAGATAAAAAAGAGAGCATAGTTGAGAATGAACTATGAATGGAGGAGAAAAATGAAGTTAAAAAAATTAATGTGTGTAATGGTAACAGGTGTAATTTTGACAGGAAGTTTAACAGCATGTGGCTCAAGTAACAGTGCAGATTCTGGCACAGATGCAGCTGCAAGTGAAAGCGCGGCTACAAGCGACAGTACAGATAATAGTGAAACAGATGCAACAGAAGAATCAAATAGTGATTTTGATGCAAGCGAGAGCTTTTCTGTTGTGTCTCGTGAGGATGGTTCGGGTACAAGAGGAGCATTTGTAGAGTTGTTCGGAGTGGAAGAAAAAGATGAGAATGGAGAAAAGGTTGATTATACAACAGACGAGGCAAATGTAACAAACAATACAGAGGTTATGTTGACAACCGTTTCCAACGATACATATGCAATCGGCTATGCATCACTTGGATCTTTAAATGATTCCGTAAAGGCAGTGAAAATTGACGGAGCAGAACCTTCTGTAGATACAATTAAAGATGGTTCTTATGCAATTGCAAGACCATTTAATATTGCAACCTGCGGAGATGTAAGTGAGACAGCACAGGATTTCATTGATTATATCTTAAGCGGAGATGGACAGAAAGTAATCGAGGACAACGGATATATTGCAGATACCGAAGCAGAAGCATATAAAGGTTCCGGAGCAAGCGGAAAGATTGTGGTAGCAGGTTCTTCTTCTGTTACACCAGTCATGGAAAAATTAAAAGAAGCTTATAATAAAGTGAATAGCGACGTAGATATTGAGATCCAGGAAAGCGATTCCACCACTGGTCTGACAGCAGCAGTAGACGGAAACTGTGATATTGCAATGGCATCCAGAGATTTACAGGACAGTGAAAAGGATTCTGGTTTGGAAAGCACTAAGATTGCTATGGATGGTATTGCAGTCATCGTAAATAACGGTAATCCAGTAGAAGAACTTTCGAAAGATGATGTAAAGAATATTTTTACAGGCGAATATGATACATGGGACAAAGTAATTAAATAGTGATTTAATTAATACTACACAAGGGGGCGTGCCAGAGGAAAGAAAGATTCGTTTGGCGCGCCTGTTATTTCAGTCTTAATCTGTATAGAAAAATGATAGGAATGGTGAGAGCAATTGAAAAGTAAGGTAAAAGAAAAAACAATGGAATGCGTTTTTCTGTTTACTGCCTGTATTTCTATTTTGGCGGTAGCACTAATTTGTATTTTCCTATTTATGAATGGATTCCCGGCAATCAAAAAAATCGGACTGTTCTCCTTCTTGGGAGGAACAACATGGAGACCAAAAAATAACCTGTATGGAATTTTTCCTATGATCGTGGGAAGTATTTATATTACCGGTGGTGCGATATTGATCGGTGTGCCAATCGGAATATTGATGGCGGTTTTTATGGCACGTTATTGCCCGGAAAAATTATATAAAATATTAAAACCTTTAGTGGAGCTTTTGGCAGGTATTCCATCCATTATCTATGGATTCTTTGGTCTGGTTGTGATCGTACCATTTATACGGGAACATTTTGATGGAAATGGAAATAATATTTTGACGGCATCTATCCTTTTGGGAATCATGATTCTCCCGACGATCATCAGTGTATCGGAATCGGCGATTCGTGCAGTGCCGGATTCTTATTATGAAGGAGCTTTGGCACTTGGTGCAACAAAGGAGCGAAGCATTTTTAAAACGATTCTTCCTGCAGCAAAATCCGGTATTTTAGCAGCTGTGGTATTAGGCGTTGGTCGTGCGATCGGAGAAACGATGGCAGTTATGATGGTAGCAGGTAACCAGCCGCGTGTACCGGACAGTATTTTTAAAGGTGTTCGTACAATGACGGCAAATATTGTAATCGAAATGGGTTATGCGACAGATTTACACAGGGAAGCATTGATTGCGACCGGAGTCGTACTGTTCATATTCATTTTAATCATTAACTTGTGCTTTTCTATTTTGAAAAGGAGGGGAGTCGGCAATGAATGATGTAACAAAATCGGTTGTGGCAGAAAATCTGACACTAGAAAAAAAACAGGTAGATCATGCACCGAAAAAAGCAAAGCAATGTGGATTATGTAAATTAAAACAGGGTTTTAAAATGTATGCAAAGCATCCTGCATCTTTGGCTTTAAGGGTGTTAATTTATCTTTCGGCACTCGCAACCATGGGAGTTTTGGTTTATCTGGTTGCATATATTTTGGCGCGTGGTATACCGTATCTGACACCGGATCTTTTTGCAAAAGAGTATACATCGGAAAATGTATCCATGTTTCCGGCGATGATCAATACCTTGTTAATGACTTTTTTAGCATTGCTGCTTGCGGTTCCATTTGGAATTGGTGCAGCGATTTATCTGACAGAATACGCAAAGCGTGGAAATAAAATTGTGTCTGTTGTGCGTTTGACCGCCGAGACACTTTCCGGAATTCCTTCGATTGTATATGGTTTGTTTGGTATGTTATTCTTCTCAACCGCTTTACATTGGGGATTTTCCATTATCTCCGGTGCATGCACACTGGCAATCATGGTTCTTCCGGTGATCATGCGTACCACAGAAGAAGCACTGCTTGCTGTACCAGACAGCTATCGCGAAGGAAGTTTCGGACTCGGTGCCGGAAAACTTCGAACAGTATTTAAGATTGTGCTTCCGGCAGCAATGCCTGGAATTCTCTCCGGAGTCATTTTGTCAATCGGACGAATTGTAGGAGAAACAGCAGCATTGATCTATACAGCTGGAACTGTTACAAAGGTGGCAAACAATGTGTTTGCATCCGGTCGAACACTTGCTGTTCATATGTATGCGTTATCGAGTGAAGGATTCCACACGGATCAGGCATATGCGACAGCTGTTGTGTTACTTGTCATCGTACTTTTGATCAATGGTTTATCGTCTTTGATCGCAAAGTGCTTTACAAAAAATAGTTAGGAGAAAAGAGTATGGTAGATACAAAAAAAAATAAATTCAGCGTGAAAAACCTGGACCTGTATTATGGAGATTTTCATGCATTAAAAAATATTAACCTGGATATGAAAGAGAAAGAGATTACTGCTTTTATCGGACCATCCGGTTGTGGAAAATCTACATTTTTAAAGAGCTTAAATCGAATGAATGATCTGGTGGAGGGATGTCAGATCACAGGAGATGTGCGTTTGGATTCGGAAGATATTTATGGAAGCGACATGGATGTCAATTTGCTTCGAAAAAAAGTAGGCATGGTATTTCAGAAACCAAATCCGTTTCCGATGAGTGTGTATGATAATATTGCATTTGGACCGCGGACACATGGCATTCATTCCAAAGAAAAGTTGGATGAAATTGTGGAAACATCTCTGAAAAATGCAGCTATTTGGGACGAATTGAAGGATCGTCTGAAAAAGAGTGCATTGGGACTTTCCGGTGGACAGCAGCAGCGTCTCTGTATTGCCCGTGCACTTGCGGTACAGCCGGAGGTCATTTTGATGGATGAACCGACTTCTGCGCTGGACCCAATTTCAACCGCAAAAATCGAAGATCTGGTCATTGAACTGAAAAAGGACTATACCATTATCATGGTAACGCATAATATGCAGCAGGCAACCCGTGTATCGGATCAGACCGTATTTTTCTTGATGGGAGAGGTCATCGAAAGCGGGGAGACAGAAAAATTATTCTCCGTCCCTCAGGATAAACGGACAGAGGATTATATCACAGGACGTTTTGGTTAATGCATAAGTAATTAGTAATAGGGAGGTCAGTATGAGAGAACGATTTGAGAAACAGTTGGAGATGTTAAACCAGGAATTAATTCAGATGGGAACGCTGATCGAGCAGGCAATCGGAATGGCGGTTCGTGCATTGGTAAATCAGGATGTAGAGGCAGCAAAAGAGGCCATCGCGTTTGACGAAGAGATTGATCGTCAGGAGCATGAAATCGAAATGCTTTGTATGCGGTTGCTGTTGCAGCAGCAGCCTGTGGCAAAGGATCTTCGCTTGGTCTCTGCAGCTTTAAAAATGATCACAGATATGGAAAGAATCGGAGATCATGCAGCGGATATTTCCGAGATTACGCTTCAGATTGCAGGGACACCGTATATTGCAGATTTGGATTTGATTGAGAGCATGGCAAAATCAACAACAGATATGGTTATTAAAAGTGTAGATGCATTTGTGACAAAGGATCTTCAACTGGCAACAGTTGTGATCAGCCAGGATGATGTTGTAGATGATTTATTTGATCGCATGAAAGAGAGACTGATTCAGAAAATCGACTCGAAAGAAGAAGGAGGAGAACAGGCAATTGATCTTCAGATGGTAGCAAAATATTTTGAAAGAATCGGAGATCATGCCACAAATATTGCGGAATGGGTGATTTATTCCATTACAGGAACGCATGATGTGGAAAACCAGGCTTAAAATCAAATAAATTGTGGAAAAAGGAGCGCAGGTCAAAATAGGCTTGCGTTCTTTTTTTGTTCTATGGTACACTAAAAGCATTCAAAATACGAGTGATAGAAAAAGCAGTTTGCTGGAAAGGAGAACATATGAAAAAAAGAAAACCACAATGGCTTGTTTGTATGTTATTTGCCGTACTATTAGTGACATCAATGAATGGATTTACGGTACAGGCAAAAGAGACAGGGGAAAATGATGACACGACATTTGTAGTTGGATTTGATGCGGAGTTTCCGCCGTATGGTTATAAAGATGATAATGGTGAGTATGTGGGATTTGACCTTGATCTGGCGCAGGAGGTCTGTGATAGAAATGGTTGGATACTAAAGAAACAGCCTATTGAGTGGAATTCGAAAGATATGGAATTAAATTCTGGTTCAATTGACTGTATCTGGAATGGATTTACCATGAACGGCAGAGAGAGTGACTATACATGGTCCACCCCGTATGTGGATAACTCGCAGGTGGTCATTGTCCGATCTGATTCGAATATCAAAAAATTGTCGGATCTGAAGGGAAAAGTGGTTGCTGTTCAGGCAGACAGCTCCGCTCTTGCGGCGCTGACCGGCGATGATGCGACAGAGGAAAATCAGGCATTGGCAAAATTCTTTCAGGATCTGCAGCAGGTAGGTGATTACAATAGTGCGTTTTTAAATCTGGAATCTGGTGCTGTACAAGCTATTTGTATGGATATCGGTGTAGCAAATTATGAGATCAAATCGCGCGGAAACAAGTTTACAATGCTGGACGAACATCTTTCTTCGGAGGAATATGCGGTTGGATTTAAATTGGGAAACACCGAACTTCGGGATCAGGTGCAGGCGACAATTGTGGATATGCTTTCAGACGGAACTTTTGAAAAAATAGCGAAAAACTGGGAGCTGGAAGAAGCAGTCTGTTTGTCGGCGGATGATCAGCCTGATGACAGTGCGATTCAGGGAGCAACCGAGGCAAAACCAGGATTTATGGCACGCGTACTTTCTATTACAAAGCAGCTTTCAAAAGGACTGGGCGCATCGCTTGTCATTTTCTTTTTAACATTGTTGTTTTCTCTTCCATTGGGACTTCTTGTTGCAGCCGGAAGAATGTGTAGATTTGCACCGGTTCAATGGTTGTTTAAATTTTACATATCCATTGCGCGCGGGACACCGCTGATGTTGCAGCTTTTGGTTGTCTTTTACGGACCATATTATTTATTCGGTATGACACTGACAGCCAGTTATCGATTTGAGGCGGTCATCATCGGATTTGCGTTTAACTATGCAGCTTATTTTGCTGAGATTTACCGCTCGGGAATTCAGGCAGTCGAGGTTGGGCAGTACGAAGCAGCAAAAATTTTAGGATACAGTAAAGCACAGACATTCTTTAAGATCGTATTCCCACAGATGGCAAAAAATATTCTCCCGGCTGTGACAAACGAGGTGATCACGCTGGTGAAAGATACGTCCCTTGCGTTTGCGATTTCCTTCACCGAAATGTTTACGCTCGCAAAACAGGTGGCGGCGGCACAGACCACGATCATGCCGCTGTTTATTGCAGGAATCTTCTATTACATCTTTAACTTTGTGGTGGCATTTGTGATGGAAAAGATTGAAAAACGCATGGACTATTATCGGTAAAAAGGAGGGATTCGATGAACGTATTGGAAGTAAAAAATATAAAAAAACACTTTGGAGAACTGCAGGTATTAAAGGATATCAGTCTGCAAGTAGCAGAAAGTGAAGTGATCTCGATTCTCGGGCCTTCCGGTTCCGGAAAATCTACCTTTTTGCGTTGTATGACGATGCTTGAGACAATTGATGACGGCAGTATTTCTTATTGTGGAAAGGCAGCAGTATCTTCCAAAAGTGGAAAACCTGTGTATGCGAATAAAAAAGAAATGCGGGAAATTCAGAACGATTATGGACTGGTGTTTCAGAATTTCAACTTGTTTCCACATTATTCTGTGATGAAAAATATTACTGATGCGCCGATTCATGTCCAGAAACGGGATAAGGAAGAAGTATTTGCAGAGGCGAAAGAACTTCTTCGTAAAATGAATCTCGCAGACAAAGGCGATTTTTATCCGTATCAGCTTTCCGGCGGGCAGAAACAGCGAGTGGCGATCGCAAGAGCACTTGCACTCAATCCCAAAATCCTGTTTTTCGATGAGCCAACATCGGCACTGGATCCAGAGCTGACCGCAGAAATTTTGAAAGTGTTAAAGGCCCTCGCAGCAGAGAAAATGACGATGGTGATCGTGACGCATGAAATTGAGTTCGCGCGAAGTGTTTCGGATCGCGTAATTTTTATGGATGGCGGAGTGATCGTTGAGGAAGGTCGGCCAGAGGATGTGATAGACAATCCGAAGACGGAGCGGGCAAAAGCGTTTTTACAAAAAATGCAGAATGAATGAGAAAAAAAGGCGGTATTCGTGTTTTGGGAATCGCCGCCTTTTTACAAGTTTTTTAAGCATGTATTGTATTTTTGCTTGAAGCAGATAAAATCGTTGAAATCACACCGAATGCAATTCCGGCAATCGGCCATAAGAGCCAACTGATGTTCCATGCATTTCCGACAAAGCTCCAGAGCAGATAGGCAATTGCCATAAGAGGCCAATAAACTGCCGCCACCGTTCCGATTTTTTTGTTTTCTTCCTTTTTTTCCTTGGAAAAATCGCCTTTATTTAGCAGCAATTCATAAGCACCTTTTCTTGTTCCGGCGACAATGAAATTGCAGACAGCAAGGGCAATGATTGGAAACAGCATCGCAGTTGCAATGCCGACCATCCATTCACTGGAAGGTGTTGTAAAAATTGAATCAAAGATGATCGTTGGCAGCACACTCAGAATACATAAAACTACGCCAAGTGTGATATGGAATGTAAATTTTGAAAGATACGATTCGTATAACCCGTTTATATACTGTTGCGTATCGACATCTAGTTGAATATAAAATTCTTTCCATGCTTCATATTTTTTAACTTTCATTCCGCTTGCGATAAAAAGGGCAACTGCAGCCGCAATAAGAAGAAACAGTGCGGACAATCCGATGATATTAGAAACGGTAGAGGTCATCAGATTGTTACTTGCAAGTGCATCGAACAGTACAAGTGGAAATACAGATAAAATGCAAAGTGCGACTCCGGCGGCAACCATTGTTCCTGTTTGTTTCTTGGCAGCCAAAAAGTTTTTTGCTTCATTGAGGCTTACAAAATGCTCGGAGCGTGTTGGTTTCTCAGAGGATGGTTTTTCTAAAGAAACACTGTTTACGCCAAGTTCCTCCGCTAATTCATCCATGTTACCGAATTCGGAAATGACGATACCGATGGCTTCGTTTTCGGATTTTCCTGCGGCTTTTAATTCCTGATATTTATCCTCCATAATGGTTTCTAATTCTTCCCGCGCTTTTTGCACTTGCGGTGTGTTTGGATAATTCTGAAAAAGATTTTGAATATATGTTTTGATTGTCTCCATGAAAAAATCCCCTTTCTACTTTTGATTAAAGGAAAAAAAATCTTCCTTGCAAAATTGATTAACGACTTCCTGTGTCAGTTTCCATTCTTCGCACTTTTGCGTGTAATAAGTTTTGCCTAAATCGGTAATTCGATAATACGTTCGTCGTTTTCCGTTTGTTTCTGTTCCGAAAAAAGATTCGATATATCCGCTTTTTTCCAAACGGGAAAACGCAGAATACAGAGTGGTTTCTTTCATACTGTATTGCTCATTCGTGCGCTCTTTAATCGCCTTTGATATCTCGTATCCGTAGGATGGCTTTTCTAGTATCAGGCAGAGAATGATCATATCATTATATCCGCGGATACCATCGCTGCTGATCACATGTATCCCTCCACTTCTTTTTCAAAGTATTACGACTGTCGTAGTAATTACATATCTACCGTAACACAATTACTACGACAGGTCAAGTAATTTTTTTTAAAGCATTATTGGAATAGTTAGAATTTGAAAAACAGGAAAGAGAAAAGTTTGGTAGAAAAGTGGTTTGACAACGCCTCTGTTCAGGATGTATACTCACTTTCGAAGATAAAAATTTTTGTAACAGAGTCTTTGGAGGAAAGAAAGTATGAAGTACATCAGACAATTTTTGATCATTTTAGCGTTTTCTTTTGCAGGTGAACTGTTGCGGGCGATTCTGCCACTTCCGATTCCGGCGAGTATTTATGGACTGGTATTATTGTTTGCTGCGCTGCAGAGTGGAATTTTGCGATTGGATGTGATCAAGGAGACAGCAGGATTTTTGATCAATATTATGCCGCTTTTATTTATTCCCGCAGGGGTTGGTCTGATCGAATCCTGGGATGCATTGAAGCCGATGTTGTTACCGGTTGTGGTGATCATGGTAATCACTACAGTTGTTGTAATGGGGGCGTCCGGCCAGGTTACACAGATTGTAATGCGTGGTGCAGATAAACGCAAGGAAAAGGAAACAGAAGGAGTGCAGGAAATTGAGTAGTATCAAAGAAATATTAGAAAATTCCGTATTTTTCGGAGCGCTGCTTTGTGTAGCAACGTATGAGATTGGCGTATGGATTAAGAAAAAATGGAATTTGCCAATTTTTAATCCACTATTGTTATCGATTCTATTTACCATTTTATTTTTAAAAGTATTTCATATTGATTATAAAGCATTTGAAAGTGGGGCAAAGTATATCAGCTATCTATTGACACCGGCGACAGTCTGTTTGGCAGTGCCGTTGTATGAGCAGTTTGCAGCATTAAAAAAGAACTGGAAAGCCATCTGTGCGGGGATTTTGACGGGTGCGTTGACAAGTATGGGAAGCGTACTTTTGCTATCCATGCTCTTTCATTTGACACATGAAGAATATGTCACGCTTTTGCCGAAATCCATTACAACTGCTATCGGAATGGGCGTATCCGAAGAATTAGGTGGTATCGTGACGATCACCGTTGCAGTCATTGTCGTTACAGGCGTTTTGGGAAATATGTTTGCAGAACAGATCTGTAAGCTGTTTCATATCGAAGAACCAGTGGCAAAAGGCATTGCGATTGGGTCTGCTTCTCATGCGGTCGGAACCGCAAAAGCGATGGAAATCGGAGAGATGGAAGGGGCGATGAGTAGTTTGTCGATTGCTGTTTCTGGATTGATTACAGTGGTGCTTGCACCGCTTTTTGCCCATATGTGGTAAATGCGTCATTTTGAGTCTTACATATAGAAAGGGGACGGGGTATGGTACAATACAAAATCGAAATCGGAGAAAAAGAGAGCAGGCATTTCGCCTGCTCTTTCTAATAGGTTTCACGAAAATAATTCTTTAATTTTTCAACGTCTTTTTTCGGAAATGCACTGAGTACGATCGTGGAGTTTAAAAGATCCGCTAAAATATGTACATCGAGTTTTTCTACCCCCAGAAGCCCTTCGATCGGCCCGTGGTGAAAACAGAGGTTCTGAATTCGCGTATATGGAATGAAGAGAAGTTTCTTGGAAAAACAGCCTTCTTCCGAAATGAGGGCATGCGGTGTCAGAGCAAAGCCTGCGGTAATATTTTTGCAGATCGTGGTGAGCATCCGATAGAAACCCAGTACTGCAAAAAGATAGAGGACAAGCAGTGGAAGTTGTGGGAAAAATCGCATTCGTATCCATACAAAGATACCGGATGCTAGCAAGGTCTGAAAAAGAACGGAAAGTTCGTTTTTGACCATGACACGTCTCGGTTGGTGAATCAAGTGCTCTGGTTCCGGAATCTGCGCTTCCGGCAAAAGAATCTGTAACTGTCTTTTCAACCGTGCATATGGAGCGGCAAGTAAAAGTTGCGTACCGGAGGTTTCCTCATCTTCGCCACCGATATTGATGACTTTCAGACTTGGGCAGTTGCAAAGCCGGCCGAAAAAAGTGTAATGAACCTGCAGGGCATTGATCTTTTTCAACGGAATGGTATATTGTTTCTTTTTCAAAAAGCCGGTGCGGATAAAAATCTGATCTTTTTCCCTTCGACAGCGAAATCCATACGACAGATTCCAGGAAGAAAATACTTGTTGTAAAGAGCAGAAAAGTGTCAAAAGGACGACACCGATGCGAAGCAGCAGAGGCTTTTTCTCGTTTAAGATGAAATCCTCAAAGCACAACAGAGAAATGCCCCATACCAGAAGAATCGCAAAGATATTGACAGAAAGTGCTGTATTGCGAAGGATTTCTCTGGTGCTGTAGACAATATCAAAGTGTTCGTTCTCTTCCTTTGGAAAAACAGCGGTTTCTGCCTGTGAATCCGACTCTGCAAAATCGGAACTTTGTCCCTGCATCATCTGAAAGATCAATTGTTTGACCGCGTATGCCGTGTCTTTTTTCAACACGATTTTGATATCACATTCTTCCGCGGTGGACGAGGTATTCGTATCAATTTTCAGTTTATAGGTATGAAACAGGCGTTCCAATAAATTCTGTTCCAGATTTACATTTGAAATATCCGAGACAGAAATGGTATTCGTCAGGCGGTTCATGGTTCTTCGTTCGAGTACAATGGTTCCGTTTTGAATCGTGATCGTTGTTTTTCGCCAGCGCAAAATATGAAACAGCAGATAGAAACAAAAAAGAGCCGCAAAAAACAGCAATACAAACCAAAGAGAGGTCATCCCTTCCGCTGTATCGAGTGTGGAATGGATCTCATCGAGATCAAAATTTCCGATGAAAAGTCCGACCAAAACGATCAGTCCCGCCCAGGCATTTTCTAAAATGATCGAAAAATGATTGTGAAGTCCGATAATTTCATTTTTTTCTTCCATGTCAGTACTCCTCATTTTGTGCTTGTTTTCGTGCGCGAATGCCATACTGGTTGATCCGGTTTTTCAGATGTTCGGTGATCTTTTTTGCTTTCTCTTCCTCCAAAAATCGGATCGTGACATCATCGCCTGCCGTTGTCACGATCACCTTTGACAGACCAAAGATGCGGTCGATCGGACCGGAGGCCAGGGCAACTTTTTGCAGACGCTCTATGGGAACAATTTCTTCTTTAATAAATAAAAAACCTTCCCGGACATCGATCTCTTCCTCCGTGAAGCGGTAGCGATACCATCTGTACCGGACAAAAGGTGCGGCGAGGCACAAGACCCATATCACAGCAAGCAAAACCCAGGAAAGCCAAGATAACAGGGGAACGTATTTTGTCAGAAAGATTTTGGCAAGAAAGATGCTGATCGTGAGCACAATGCCGCCAAGAATTTCATTCGCCAGCATACAGCCGATGGCGCGTTTGTTTAGATTTTCGTACATGTGAGTATTTCCTTTCTAAATGTATTTGTGTCAGAACACCGTATCTTAGTGTAGCATAAAAGTGAGAGTCTGGCGAGAAGAAATATTAGTATCGTTTTTTACAATACAACTCCCCCGCTCTGTTTTACAATAAACTCATCAATTGAAAAAAGAAATCGAAACAGTCAAAGGCGTCTGTAAACACTACAGGCGCCTTTTTGTATGCAGAGAAAAAAGGAGTGAATAGATATGACAGGCAGAATAGAAGAACATCCGATTTTAGGAGTACCGGAAAAAGGAAAGTTAGTCACATTTTATTACGACGGAAAAGAGATGCAGGGATACGAAGGAGAGCCGATCGCAGCAGCGTTAAGAGCAGCAGGCGTGATGAAACACCGTTACACACAAAAAGAGCATAAAGCGCGTGGAATCTTTTGTGCGATCGGAAGATGTACCGACTGTGTCATGGTCGTGGATGGAACACCGAATATCCGCACCTGCGTGACACCGTTAAAAGAAGGCATGCAGGTACAGACACAGTATGGCGTATCAGAGAAACCATTTGACGAGCAATAGACAGGAGGTGTGTGAGGATGAAACGATATGATTTAATTATAGTAGGAGCCGGTCCTTCCGGTTTATCCGCAGCGATTGAAGCAGCAAAAAGAGGATTGAAGGTTCTGGTGTTTGATGAAAACGAAAAACCGGGCGGACAGTTATTCAAACAGATTCATAAATTTTTTGGTTCGAAAGAGCATAAAGCGAGAGTCAGAGGATTTGTCATCGGGCAGCAGTTGCTTGAGGAAGCATCCAATGTCGGTGTAGAGGTAAAATTAAATGCGACCGTCATCGGTATGTATATGGATAAAGAAGTCGTTGTACGAGTCGGTGACGAAGTCGAGCATTACAAAGGTGACGCCATTATCATTGCAACCGGTGCAGCTGAGAACATGGTAACCTTTGAAGGCTGGACACTTCCGGGTGTCATCGGAGCCGGTGCGGCACAGACTATGATGAACCTTTATGGCATCAAACCGGGAAATAAAGTCCTGATGCTGGGTTCCGGAAATGTTGGTCTGGTCGTCAGTTTCCAGCTTTTACAGGCAGGATGTGAAGTGGTCGGTCTGGTCGATGCCGCTCCGAGAGTCGGCGGTTATGGTGTCCATGCCGCAAAAGTAGCCAGATGCGGGGTTCCGTTCTACCTTTCCCATACAATCGTAAAAGCAGAGGGAGAGGATTGCGTCAAAGGTGTGACAATTGCAGAAGTAGACGATCATTTCCAGTTTATCCCTGGAACAGAAAAACATTTTGATGTCGATACGATCTGTCTGGCAGTTGGTTTATCTCCGATGTCACAGCTGTTAAAAATGGCAGGCTGTAAGATGGAAGATAACCCGAAACGCGGCGGTCAGGTGCCGATCTGTGATGAATACGGCGAGACCTCTGTAAAAGGAATCTTTGTAGCAGGCGATGTATCCGGAATTGAGGAGGCAAGCTCCGCGATGATCGAGGGAAGAATCGCCGGTATCGCAGCAGCCCGTTACCTTGGCTATATTGAAAAAGAAGAGCTCGAAGAAAAATTCGATGAAAACCAGAAAGCACTCGACGGTCTGCGCCAGGGAATGTTTGCTCCAAAAAATCGTGGGAAATTAGTGGAAGAGACAGAGGAAGGCATTCCGGTTTCCATGAACCTGTTGAAAAATGGGTATGTGGCAGACGATGAGATCGAACGATTCCCGGGTGTGACACACAGAGTCGGCATTCATCCGGTCATGGAATGTACCCAGAATATCCCATGTAACCCATGTCAGGATGCATGTCCAAAGCACTGCATCAAGATCGGAGAGCATATCACATCCCTTCCGGCTGTCGATGAGACACAAACCTGCGTCGGCTGTGGTATGTGCGTGGCATCCTGCTCCGGACAGGCAATTTTCTTAGTCGATGAAACTTATGAAGATGAATTTGCAACCGTTACCATTCCGTATGAGTTCTTACCGTTACCGGAAATCGGAACCAAAGGATACGGACTCAGCAGAGGCGGTCAGAAGATCTGTGAGGCAGAGGTGTTGAGCGTGAAGACTTCACCGGCATTTGACCACACAAACCTGTTGACGATGAAAGTACCGAAAGACATGGCGATGAAAGCCCGTTTTTTCAAAGCAGAGTAGGAGGCAGATAGCATGAAAGAGATTAACGATAGAACCAGAGATATAGGACCATTTGTACCGCAGCCGGATGACGATATGCTCATCTGCCGCTGTGAGGAAGTCACCAAAGGAGAGATTCGAAAAGCCGTACACGAAGGCATGTATACAATCACCGAGATTCGTCGGTATCTGCGTACCGGAATGGGACTTTGCCAGGGACAGACCTGCGCGAAGTTAGTGAAACGAATCGTGGCAAATGAATTAAAAGTTTCTCCGGATGAACTGGAACCGGCATCGTCCCGTTCGCCGATGCGGCCGATCGAGATGAAAGTGTTTGCGAAGGAAGCGGAGGAGAAATAAAAAAGGACCCCGGAAGGTTTTGGAGAACTTTCGGGGTTCTTTTTATTTTTCGTATTCTTAAATCACGCACTTCCCTTCCCAAGACTGGTTGGTAAAAAAATTTTTAAGCAATTTTTTCTGCTGTATGTGCGAAAGCGTAAAGTGTATCCGGATCAATATCAATGCAGTTTGCTTCATCGCGGTTTCCGGCGATGTCCCAGGCAAGAGTATCATTTAAAACGGTGCATGTGTTTAAAAAGACATTTTTGTCTTTTAAAATTTCAAATATCTTTTTATTTAGTAAAGGTTTTACATCAAAACATACAATTTTTCCGTCTTCGAAGTAAACGTATACTTCATAATTGTCAGTAGGAAGCACTTGAACAACAGTAGGAAACATAAAATCACCTCCTAAACTAATGGATTGATTCGATTTAATGGTAGTCCGTCTTTGGAAAGTTCCCAGTTTTGCATCAGTTCATCTTGGTGAATGACGCACCATGCAAGTATTAATTTTAACTGTCTCGAAGGTAGGGCACCTTTGATGACTCTTGCTTCAATAATGTCCACCATTGCTTTATGCCCGTTATATTCAGCATGAAAATGTGGAGGATTGTGATCTTCGTAATACATAGTGATTCTGATTCCATAAAATAAGGATATTTCCGGCATATTAGATTCCCCCTATACTATTATATGTTCTCGCGTAATTTCGCTTGTGTTTGATTTTGAGAGTATAGTATTATTATATCAGAAAAAATAATATTTGAAATAACGTTTTGTTGAATTTATCATACGCAAAAGAACAGTAACAACATACAAATTGCGTTTTACTTGCAAAACCGTTATACTAAAAACAGTATAGTGGTTTTTTATTACCCGGACAGGAGGAAGGAAAATGAAACAACCCATTGCGATCGGAATTGAAAATTATAAAACAATTATTGATAATCACTATTGCTATATAGATAAAACATGTATGCTAAAAGAACTGTCAGATCAAAAGGGAACGGTAAATCTGTTTACTCGCCCGAGGCGATTCGGAAAGACGCTGACACTGAGCATGGTTCGGACCTTTTTCGAGGATGAGCGGACTTACAGCGGAGAAAAAATCGACAACAGCCGGTATTTTATTGGAAAAAAGATCATGGATGCGGGGGAAAAATATACATCCGAACAGGGGCAGTATCCGGTCATCAAACTGTCGTTGAAATCAGCAAAACAGCCGGATTTTCAGATGGCATACGGCTGTCTGAGGGATGAGATCATATACGAGTTCGATCGGCACAGATATGTGCTGGACGGAGATAAATTATCGGAGGAAGAGAAAAAAAATTTCCGCGAGATTTTAGCGAAGAAAGCGGAACCGAATGCTTATGCGACAGCACTGAAGCAGTTATCTTTTTTTCTCAAAAAATATCACGGGAGAAATGTGATCATCCTGATCGACGAATATGATGTACCGTTAGAAAATGCCTATTTTAGGGATTTTTACGAGCAGATGATCGATTTTATCCGCTCGCTGTTTGAGTCTGCGCTAAAAACGAACGATGCACTGGAGTTTGCAATCGTGACGGGGTGTCTGCGCATCAGTAAGGAATCCATTTTTACCGGACTGAATAATCTGGAGATCAATTCGATTCTGAGCAACAATTATGCGGAGTACTTCGGCTTTACTGAAACGGAAGTAGAGCAGATGTTGAAAGCGTACGATCTGGAAGAAAAACTGCCGGAGGTCAAGCAGTGGTATGACGGATACCGGTTCGGAGAAACAGAAGTATATAATCCGTGGAGTATTATCAATTACGTAAAAACAGCGATATCCGAGACGCAGGCATTTCCAAAACCATACTGGTCGAACACATCCTCAAACAGTATTATCCGCGAGCTGGTCGAAGAGGCAGACAGCGATACGAAAGAGGAGATCGAACAGTTGATCGATGGAAAAACAATTGAAAAGCCGGTGCATGAAGATATCACCTATGCGGATATCCATAAATCAAAGGATAATCTGTGGAATTTTCTGTTTTTTACCGGATATTTGAAAAAAGAAGGACAGCGCTTTGAAGAAGATACGATTTATATCACGCTTTCGATTCCAAACAGTGAGGTCAGATATATTTATCGCAATACGATCCGGGAGTGGTTTGACAGGCAGGTGAAGGCGATCGATTTTTCAGCTTTTTATCAGTCAGTACTTTCTGGAGACAGTAGCAGTATGCAGAAATTTTTAAAACAGCAGCTGAGGCGTACGATCAGTTATCACGATAAGAAAGAGGCATTTTATCACGGGATCATGGTCGGCTTTTTTGCGGCACTGCCGGATTATACGATGCGATCAAACCGGGAATACGGAAACGGCAGACCGGATCTGGCGCTTGTGCCGTATGACGAGGAAGAGCCGGTGATCTTGATGGAATTTAAAATCTGTAAGAAATTCACAGAGATGGCAGAAGGCTGTCAGGCGGCACTCGCCCAGATCGAGGAAAAAGCATACGCAGAGCCGTTTCTGGATAAGGGTTACCAAAAGATCATAAAGTATGGAATCTGTTTCTGTGAAAAAACCTGTATGGTGCAAAAGGGATGAATCGGATGTGTACGAAGGAGTGGACACTAACAGAGTTGCAGAATTGCATACAAGATAGGAGGGAGAAAAAAGCATGGGTATTTATCTAAATCCGGGAAATGGTATGTTTGAAGAGACCGTTCGGGCAGAAATATATGTAGATAAAACAAAATTAATAGAAAATACGAATAAGTGTATCAGAACACCGCAAAAATTTATCTGTATCAGCCGTCCAAGAAGATTCGGGAAATCCATGGCGGCATATATGCTGGCAGCCTATTATGGAAAAGACTGCGATTCTTCCGAACTATTTGCACCATATAAGATTGCAGAGAGTGAGGATTACAAAAAATGCCTGAATCAGTATAACGTGATCATGCTGAACATTCAGGATTTTTTAAGTGTTACGGGGACTGTGGAGGAGATGATATCATTTCTCCAAAAACGGGTGATCAAGGAATTGAGACGGGTTTATCCGGGGATGATTGATGAAGATGAGTGCTTTTTAAGCCTGGCGCTGCATGATGTATATAGCCAGGCAGGAGATACCTTTATTTTTATCATCGACGAGTGGGATTGTATCCTGCGTGATCGGGCATATACAGCAGAGGACCAGAAAAAATATCTGGACTTCATTCGAAATCTATTGAAAGATAAAGCATATGTGGCGCTTGCCTATATGACGGGAATTCTGCCAATCAAGAAATATGGAACGCATTCCGCACTAAACATGTTTGACGAATATTCCATGACAGAGCCGGCTGATTATGCGGAATTTATCGGGTTTACCGAACAGGAAGTAAAGGATCTGTGTGAGACGTATCAAATGGATTTTGATACGATGAAAAGCTGGTATGACGGGTATCAGTTTTCAGGGAATCTCCATATTTACAACCCGAAATCTGTGGTGGACAGTATTCGCAGAAAGCATTTTTCCAGCTACTGGACCCAGACCGAGACGTATGATGCATTAAAAATTTATCTGGATCTGAATTACGATGGATTAAAAGATGCGATCGTAAAGATGCTGGCGGGAGAACACATTGTGATCAATACGAAAAGATTTCAGAATGATATGACCACGTTTGCCAGTAAAGATGATGTGCTGACGCTTTTGGTGCATCTCGGCTATCTGGCGTTTGATATGGAAAAGTCGGCCGTATTTATTCCCAACATGGAGATTCGCGGAGAATTTCATAATGCGATCGAAGGAGAACGCTGGAAAGATGTGATCGCAGCACTGGAAAAATCCGACCGACTCTTAGAAGCAACATGGAATCAGGATGCGGATACAGTGGCGAAACTGCTCGACGAAGCGCACAGCGAAAACACATCGATTCTGACCTATAACGATGAAAATTCCCTGAGCTGTGTCATCGCGCTGGCGTATTATAATGCCATGAAAGAATACGAACAGATTCGAGAATTTCCTTCCGGCAAAGGGTTCGCTGATATGGTATATCTTCCAAAAAAATACTCCGAGAAACCGGCACTGGTCGTAGAGTTAAAGTACGACAAATCGGCAGAAGGTGCGATCGCACAGATCAAGGAAAAGCGGTATCCGGAGAAACTGAAAGAGTACCACGGAAATCTGCTCTTGGTGGGAATCAATTATGAAAAAGACAGTAAGAAACACAGCTGCGTGATCGAACAATGGGAACGGGAATGATTGTAGACAGGAGGAAAAAGCAAGCATTGTCGAACGCAAAAAATCTATGTATAATAACGAATAGATACAGGAGAAAAAAGCGTTTTTGAGAGAGAGATGATGTTATGATACAGATAGCACTTTGCGATGACTCGTCCTATATGAGAAAAGTGACGAAAGAGAGACTGCTTCAATATTCCGTTCAAAAGAATATCGAGCTGCAGATACAGGAATATGAGACAGGAGAACAGCTCCTAGAAGTCGAACGATCGCAGGAAAAGCAGCACGATCTGATCTTTATCGATTATGAGTTTGAAGAAAAAGGGGAAAACGGACTGGAGATCATAAGAAAACTTCGGAAATTTCAGAAAAACACGAAGGTGATCTTTTTGTCCAGCTATCCCCAGGTAGTGTTTCAGAGCTTTGAAGTGGATGCGTTTCGTTTTTTGGTAAAACCGTTAGAGGAAGAAAAATTGTTTCAAGCGATGGATGATTTTCTGGATCTTCTTACCGAGGAACGGATTTTGACGGTGAAAATCGATGGGGAGAACGGTCTGATTGAGGAAGGAAGTATGACACATATAGAAGGATTCGGGAAAAGCTGTATTTTATATTTTGTGAATCAACGGGACGCAGTGGTATGCAATGAAACAATTTCTTCTGTGGAAGAACGGCTTTCCGATTGTTTCATTCGATGCCATAAGTCTTTTCTGGTAAATATGGAACACATAGATTCCTATAGCCGGACAGGTCTGACACTGGATACAGGGGAAAAGATTTTAATTGGCAGAACCAGATATAAAAATTTTATAGAGGCGTTCACAGAGTTTATTTCAAAAAAGCGAGGGATTTAGTATGAATACGATAGGATGTGTGTTTGTTCTCTATACGATTTGGGCACTGCTGGATTTTGTAAATCTGTTTTTGATCTATGATAAATTTTTGATGGTCGAGCGGAAAACGCTGAAAAAAAGCAGATTTGTTTGGATTGCGCTGATGTTTTTGGTCAGCTATATCTATGGGTTGCAGTGTGCGGATATTAGGTACAATAAAATGCTCTATTTCGGCATGTATCTTCCATACTTTTTAAAGATGATTCCAGTTTTATGGTCTTATTTTTCGAGACAAAAAAAGATATTGTGCTGGTATTTTTTTACCAATTATTGGTGGCGACGATATCTCAGGGAATACATCTTTTTTTGGATCATGCATTCAGTGGGAGGTTTTATGAGCTATTTATGAGCGATTTATGTGAGGTAATTGCAGCAGTTTTTCTTATGGTTTTCTTACTGGTCTTATTGTTAGCTCGAAAGAACAATATATTGAAAATCTATTTTGGAGATTTACCTGTATTTCAATATATTGTGTTCTGTATGGTTCTGTTTGGGGCTAATTTACTGGAATCAGATGTCAGGATGGAGTATCCGGACGCAAAGCTTTTGAAGGTGCTAGCGGTAGGAAATGTGGCAATGGTCTGTATTATGATGATTCAGATGATTCTGGTGAGAGAATCAGATACAAGAAAAGAGAAAGTAATCGACGTGCTTGATGAGCAGATGAAGAAGGTGACGGATTATTATTATGCGATGACAGAGCAGGAAGAACAGACGAGAAAATTTCGGCATGATATCAAAAATCTGTTGTTTGCTCTTCATTCCATGGTGGAACAAGAGGAAAACGATAAGGCAATGGAGTATATTGAAGAAATGAATGGATTATGCCAAAGGACAACC
Organism: Lachnospiraceae bacterium; assembly: GCA_051880395.1. Taxonomy (GTDB): domain Bacteria; phylum Bacillota; class Clostridia; order Lachnospirales; family Lachnospiraceae; genus JBJENW01. The sequence goes on from JBJENW010000027.1 coordinate 25,156, forward strand.
CAAAAGTATGATACCGGAAATTTTATTGCAGATGCATTGCTGAGTGCGAAGTCTTCAGTGGCGGCGAATTCAAATACAGAGATTCGATTTGACGGATTTATCCCCAGCGAAGGGATTGAAAATGTGGATATGGTTATTTTATTATCGAATATCGTGGATAACGCGGTGGAGGCCTGTGAAAAAATATCCGGACAAAAGACGATATCAATAGAATCCGTATTGCAGAAACAAATGTGGATTCTATCTGTGAAGAATCCGGTTGAAACAGATGTAAAGATTCAAAAAAACAGAATCGAAACGACAAAGAGGAATAAACAACTGCATGGATATGGAATTCAAAATATGCAGCGTGTAGTGAAAAAACACGATGGAAATTTAAAGTTTACATGTAAGGATGGTGTTTTTTCTGTGCGGGTGATGCTGCAGCTGAAAAAATAAAAGAATAAAGGAATGGGATAGCCCCTGTGTGTTTTGATGCACGCAGGGGCTTTTCATGCGCTGAAAATGGAGTGAACGGTAAAGGAAAACAGGGCTTTGTGTAGTTCACTCCGAAAAAGATACCAGTTGCTCCCAAAGTGCGTTTAGGGGAGGAAAAAGGTGTATGATACATAGTGTTCTGATAAACAAGAAATTTTGAGGAAGTAGTATTTAGAAAGTAGATATAGATTTATATGAAAGAGCAGAAACGAAAAATATTTTTATTTTTAATATTGGTTTTGGGCATGGCAGCCTGTGGATTTGGGAAAAGTGATGTGGAGGATTTCAAAGAGACATTTTCTTTAAAAACAGAGAAAGAGGAGATAAAACTTACAGAATGTTACAATGATCATGGTGGATTGCAAAATGATGGAGTGATATTATATAAGATTACTGCCAATGATAAACTGAAAGCGGAAATAAAAGAATGGAATCAATTTCCATACACCGATGAAGTAAACGAAGAATTGCAAAATGATGATGTAAAAAATGCTGGATTGCCAGAAGTAAAAAATGGAAAATGGAAACTGGTAGACAAAGGGAAAGAGTCAATGATGAATTATTCGTTATGTATTTATGACCAAGATAATGATATTTTTTACTATTTAAAAGTTGATTATTAATATTATTATTTTTTGTCAGAAAAATACGAAAAGGAAACATGGGCAATTGCCTTTAAGTGTTTATGCTAACTTCTAATGTCCCACACCTGCTCTCCTTGCATGTCCGGGACAA
>JBJENW010000028.1:0-4443 GCA_051880395.1 Lachnospiraceae bacterium
CAGGCGTAAACGAAACATATCTCAACCATCCGTTTCCAATACACAGTTTCGCAGCACGCCAGGCATCTTGGCAAAAAACATTTCGGCGGGCGTAGGTGAGATCCTGTGCTTAGAGTGCCTTATGCTCGAAGGCGATCCTGAGAGTATTAGGCACTCTTAGCACATAGCTCACCTGCGCAGGAGCCGTGTTTTTTGCCAAGATGCCTGGCGTGCTGCGAAACGTCCGGGTATAGAATTCTCCCGGTTGAGATATGTTTCGTCCCCCCAAAAAAGTAGTGGGCAGATGAACATAGTGGTTCGCCCGACAAATAGAAATTTAAATGATTTACGTAGCGTCAGACGTTGTGTTGAAGACGGTATTGTTTCGGCGTTATGCCGTATTTTTTCTTAAAAACGCGAATCAGATGACTGCAGTCCGCAAATCCTGTCTCATTGCTGATGTAGGTCAGGTCATAGGAAGTAAATAATAATAAATTTTCTACCTTGCTGAGCCGGACAAACTCAATATACTCTTTGCAGGATTGACCATATAATTGATGAAACTGCTTCGCAAAATAGGAATAACTCATATGGCACATTTCGGCGAGTTCTGCTACAGAAATATTTTCGTGTGAGTGTTCATCGATATATAAAAGTACATCATTTATGGAGAAATCTTCCATTTTTCCAGCGGGCAGCTCGGATAAAAGACCCTGTTCATGCCAATAACGTAAAAGTTTCAGGTACAACTGTGAAAGGGAACAAAATAATGACGCATCATACCCATATTTCTTTTCCTGCATTTCTTTTACACAATTCAGAAAAAAAGTTTCCATCGGAAAATCCGGCAGTTCCTGTTCGGAAAAGGTCAGAGGAAGTGTCCATTCCGAAACATTTCCGCGAAACAGTGCATTCAAAGTTGGAAGGTAAGTACCATCCAGGGAAAGCCGGTTTCCATCGAACTTTATGCAAACGTAACGAAGTGGTTTTGGAGTAGTCGTATAGATGCCGTGCACCGCGCGCGGCGGCAAAAAGATCATTTCACCCGGATCTAATACATGCGTTTCTCCGTTGCAGGAAATCCAAGCGGACCCTTCTAAAATATATAAAATCTCTGTAAAAAAATGCCAATGTGTCTCTACCGGAAATGGGTGTATCTGCGCGTCGTAAAAAAACGCTTCTACCGGATTATTCAAATTGTCGCTGTATTCATATAAATATTTCATCAGGCACCTCCCCTAAAAAAATAGATTTGTTCTATTTTCTGCTCAATCTATTATAGAACATCGGCAAAAAACTTGCTATAGTTTATCTACAAACAGAGGAAAGAAAGGAGCAGATTTTTATGAAGTATATTCACGGAGTAACTTTTGCCCCATTTGCAAAAAGGGGAACATTTACAGAAAAAGAAACGTATCAGAGCTTAGATACATTAAAGGAAAATACAAATGCCAATTTTATCATTCTAGTCCCAAACGGATTGCAGGATACGCCGCAGTCAGAAGAGATTACGTATGACTGTGAGGCAAATGTCACGGATGAGGAACTGTGTTCTATGATCGAGTATGCGCACAAGATCGGATTGCGTGTGGCACTGAAGCCAACGGCGAATTGTAAAAATGGAACCTGGCGTGCACATATCAATTTTTTTGACGAGGATGTGCCGTGTGAGCCGAAATGGTCAAATTGGTTTGCATCTTATACTGAATTTCAGATGCATTACGCAGAACTTGCAGAAAAAATGGGCTGTGAGATGTTTATTGCAGGTTGCGAGATGGTGATGAGTGAGCACCGTGAGGTGGAGTGGCGAAAATTGATTGCAGATATTCGTACCGTTTATCACGGACCTGTCAGTTATAATACAGACAAATATCAGGAACATAATGTAAAATGGTGGGACTGTGTGGATGTGATCTCGTCAAGCGGTTATTATCCCATCGATGACTGGGAAATACAGTTAGACCGCATTGAGCAGGTGGTAAAAAAATATAACAAACCGTTCTTTTTTGCGGAAGCAGGCTGTATGTCTACGGAAAACTCAAATCTTGTGCCGAATGACTGGACCGTGCGCGGGAACGTAGATTTGCAGGGACAGGCAGACTGGTTTGCGACGATGTTTGAGGCGATCAAAAAGCGGCCATGGGTGCGTGGATGCGCAATCTGGTCATGGGATAGTCACTTGTATACAAAGACGGCCGCAAAAAGCCATCGGTATTACGAAATTTATCAGAAACCGGCACAACAGGTGGTAGCGGAATTTTATGGAAGAAAAAAAGAATGATCATCCCGAAAGGAGGAAAATCATAATGAAAAAAAGTTTTGTTTGTGATATGACAAAAGGAAATGAGGTAAGCCTGCTTTTGCGCTTTGCCGTTCCAATGCTGATCGGAAATATTTTTCAGCAGTTTTACAACATGGTGGACTCGATTATTGTGGGCAGATATGTCGGCTCGAATGCGTTAGGTGCAGTGGGAGCCGTTGGAAATTTGAACTTTTTATTCTTTTCACTGTGCATGGGACTTGGAGCTGGTATCGGAATTTTAATCTCGCAGTACTTCGGAGCGGGAAAGGAAGAGATCGTAAAAAAATGTGTGGCAAATTCCATTTATATCACGCTGGCTGCAGGGCTTCTGATGAGCGTGCTCGGAGCCGGATTGGCAAAGCCGATTTTACATTTGATGAATACACCAAAAGCTACATTTGATGATGCTGTGGTTTATATGCAGATCGTTTGCGGTGCAACGGTTGTGGTGGCTGGATATAACACGATTTCTTCGATTCTGCGTGCGTTGGGAGATTCGAAAACGCCATTGATCTTTCTGGTAGTGTCCTGTTTGATCAATATTGTACTGGATTTTTGGTTTGTTCTTGGTTTGAATATGGGCGTGGCAGGAGCTGCATGGGCAACCGTGCTGGCACAGGTTGTTTCAATGGTTGGCTCCATTTGGTTTGGTGTGAAAACAAATCCGTATCTGAAGCTGCACCGCGAGCATTACCGAGTGGATGGAGATATCATAAAAAAGAGTTTTCAGATCGGAATTCCGATTGCGGCGCAGAATGCGCTGATAGCGTTTTCCTGCGTGGCCCTGCAGAGTGTCGTCAACCGTTATGGTGAAACCGTTATGGCTGCTTACACCGCAACCAGTCGCGTGGAGCAGTTAGTACAGCAGCCGTTCAGTTCATTAGGAACCGCGATTTCTACTTTTGCAGGACAAAATGCGGGCGCAGGAAAAAATGACCGTGTGATCAAAGGTTGCAAAAAGAGTGTTTTGATCGTTGGAATATTCAGTTTTGTGATGATCGGTGTGATGTTTCTGTTTAGTGATCCGATTGTCGGCATTTTCGTGACAGAAAAAGAGGTAATCCATATCGGGGCAAAAGGACTTCGGATTACCAGCCTGATGTATTTCTTTTTGGGGATGATCTATGTGATGCGTGGTGCCCTAAATGGGGTCGGAGATGCTGCATTTGCCATGATGAACGGTGTGACAGAAGTCGTTGGACGAATCGGATTTGCATGGCTTTTGGTGATGATTCCGGCAATTGGTATGTGGGGCATCTGGCTTACGAACGGATTTACCTGGGTCCTTACTGGGCTTGTAAATACGATGCGTTTTTGCCAGGGGCGCTGGAAAAACAAAACCGTCATATCCACCAAAGAAATAGCATAAAATTTCTATTTAGCCTATTAATTCTTATGCGGACGTTTCCGGGATTCGGCGGGGAGATTCGCACTGGGGATGGCTGGTTCAAAAGTGGCTAGACAGAAATGAAGTCGAGTTCGGACGGGCAAAATGGCGATGCTTTATTTTTGCTGTCTTCCGTATGTCGGACAAACTGCACGGATGTGTACGCCAGAGTAAGATTCAAAATCGGATTCTTTCTCTGGTGTACACATCCGCACAGTTTGTCCGCCTTACGGCAAGACAGCAAAGGCATCGCCATTTTACCCGTCCGAGCTCACTAACATTTCTGTCAAAGCCACTTTTGAACCAGCCATCCCCAGTGCGAATCTCCCCGCCGAATCCCGGAAACTGTGTATTGGAACCGAAAGATAATGATAAAATTTGTATGCTGTAAAAATTCTGGGAAACATATGAAAAGCAGATGGATATACTGATAAATACTGAGTTTTTTTAGTGGAAAATGCCGTCATAAACTGAAAAAAATAGTTTTATCAAACATATTTTTATAATTGAATACTTCTGAAATTTCGGCTTAATAATAGTAGATTTTATTTGTCGGGAAAACCACAATTTCACCTGCCGCAACTTTCAGGCGTAAATGAAAAATATCTCAACCATCCGTTTCCAATACACAGTTTCGCAGCACGCCAGGCATCTTGGCAAAAAACATTTCGGCGGGCGCAGGTGAGATCCTGTGCTTAGAGTGCCTTATGCTCGAAGGCCATCCTGAGAGTATTAGGCACTCTTAGCACATAGCTCACCGAAGCAGGAGCCGTGT
>JBJENW010000029.1:0-4430 GCA_051880395.1 Lachnospiraceae bacterium
TATCCGCCTCATCGACACCTTCCTGCCGGACATTTGTCTCGGAATAACCGGAGGAAGTTCCCACACCGTCTCCGGCATTTTTCTCCACGGCAATATCCGCCTGAGAACTCGTAACACTTTCTTCTCTCTCCAATGCTCCGAAGGTCATTCCAGTGTCATAAGAATTCTCTTTGTTCTGCTTTTCAATATATGCATATATCTTTGAATAATCATCGGTTTCTTCTTTGTCGTTCTTCTCCACTGCACCCTGTGCAGTGTCCTCTTCAACAATTGCACTTTCTTCCGAAGAGCTCTCTAGAGTCTCTTTCGTGTTGTCTGATTTGACTCCTCCCCGTGTACCTGTCATCTGACAAACACCGATTCCTGCTGCCAACAAAGCGCAGGCTGCCGCAAGACCAGCGAAACGATAAATCTTTGTACGATTTTTCCTTTTTTTATCTCCCTTTTCTTCCAGCATTTTTTCAATCCGTGAAGGCTCAAGGCTCTCCGGCACCTCCACCTCTTTCGTCTCACTCTCTATCTTTTTCAGAATATCCTGTTCTCTTTTTTCCATAAAGATACCCCTTTCTTTCCTGAAATGTACATTTCATCCCAATAAATGCACACTTTTTTACTGTAATACACATTCCATTTTACTAAGAGCACGGCTTCGCTTAGAGCGCACAGTATTTGCATTCATTTTTAACATCATAGCAATTTCCTTACTGTTATAACCGCCAAAAACAGATAATGCCACAATCTCCTGTTCTTCCTCAGACAGGATAAAAAAAGCATTTCTCACATCCAGCGCCAGACCGTAATCCGGATGTTCCCCTAAGTGTTCCACATCTTCTTCCGGTTCTCCTATCTCTGCCTTTTTCCGATGTCCTGCATCTCTCATCTTTTTCCTGCATGTATTCGAAAGGATCTTAAACATCCAGCTTTTGAAGGCATTCTCATCCCGGAGTTTATGTATATTCTCGTAAGCTACGAGTACCGCATCACTGACGGCATCTTCAGCATCTTGCTCATTCTTCATCATACATAAAGAAAAACGATACAGATCTATATAAATCCCCTCATACATACTGGCAAATTTTTTTGTATCACATCTCATATCTTCCCCTCCCTGTCGGATATGAATCTAGTCGTTAAGTGTCAACCCTGTAAAAAGTCTGTTCTTAACTGTTACATATATTAGAGTAAAAAACAAGGTAAAGTGTTGCAAAAAGGGACAGGATTTTTTAATTTTCCTGTCCCTAGTATAGGATATCATTTTACAGTCAGCAATATTAACCGCGATAATAGTTGATGAGACATCCTTTCAGAATGATCTCTCTTTCCGCATCTGTCATGTCCCCAAGCTTGAATGTAACTTCCTTAAGCTCATCTCCTACAACATATGCTTTGATTTCTGCTGTTTTCTCTTCGATTGCTTTTCGAATCTCCGGTACAAAGATGTAATCTCCGTTTTTAAAACTTAATGCCTTGTCATCTTCTTCTGTGATAAACGGAAGCATACCCCAGTTGATAAGGTTGGAACGGTATCTCTTCGTTGCATACTCGTTGGCAATATTTGCCCATCCTCCAAGTACCTTCTGGCAGGAAGCTGCCTGTTCTCTGGCAGAACCGTCACCCGGTTTTACTGCAAAAATTGTACTTCCGATACCGATGTTTCCTTTTCCCGCCTCAGGATAAGTTTCCTGGATCTTCGCCATTACAGGTTTCAGTTCCTCAAGTACATCCAGTGGACACTGTCCTGCCTCAATCGCTTTCTGGGCAGCCTGAACCTCTTTTGCGCGTCCCACATAAGCCGGATCTTTTCTGGACAGTGCAAACTCAGCAAGTCCAAGCGGATTGGAACGGTAAGAAGATGTCTCACCAGACGGAATCAGCTCATCTGTTGTGGTTACCGGGTCATGAATCTCAGACACAACCTTAAGGACAAGGTTCTCCGGAAGTGCTGGCATTGCCGGCCAGTCTTTAATATTTGGTCCAAACTTAATCTCAACAGAAGGATCCGCAACTCCTTTGCTGTCAAAGACACGGTTCGCATATATTTTTTCATCAAAATGATATTTCTTCCCTGTATACTCTACATCCATTTCTGTCGCAGGTGTAAGGAATCCCTTATTTGCTGCAGTTGCCGCGATAGAGCGTGCATCCATAAGTGCAACAGAGGAAATCTGTCCGCTCTGAAGCTTCGAGCCTTCACGGTTCGGAAAGTTACGTGTAGAGTGACGGATGGAAAATGCGTTGTTTGCCGGAGTATCTCCTGCTCCGAAGCATGGTCCGCAGAATGCTGTCTTAACAATTGCACCAGCTTCCATAAGATCAGCCACTGCTCCGTTTTTCACAAGTTCCATGTAAATCGGTGTACTTGCCGGATATACACTGAATGTAAATTCATCTGCACCGATATAATGTCCTTTGATAATATCTGCTGCTGCACAGATATTTTCAAATCCACCGCCGGCACATCCTGCAATCAGTCCCTGATCTACATACAGTTTTCCGTCGCGAATCTTGCTCTGAAGAGAATAATCAACTGCACCGTCAAGGCTGACTAATGCCTTCTGTTCCACATCGTGAAGAATGTCCGCAAGATTTGCATTTACCTCATCAATCGTGTAAACATTGGACGGATGGAACGGCATAGCGATCATTGGCTTAATCTCGCTTAAATTTACATAAACCATGCCGTCATAGTAGGTAACCGCACCCGGATTCAGTTCTTTATATTCATTCACTCTTCCGTGGATATCGTAAAATTCTTTGATCTTTTCATCAGTCTTCCAGATAGAGGAAAGACAGGTAGTCTCAGTTGTCATAACGTCAATTCCGATTCGGAAATCAGCACTGAGCTTCTCTACACCAGGACCTACAAACTCCATGACTTTATTATTGACATATCCGTTGGCAAATGTTGCTCCGATAATTGCCAGTGCAACGTCCTGCGGTCCCACACCTTTCATCGGTTCACCGTCAAGATAAATGGCAACAACGCCCGGCATCTTGATATCATAAGTCTTATTCAGAAGCTGTTTTACAAGCTCCGGTCCGCCTTCACCCATTGCCATCGTACCAAGCGCACCATAACGAGTGTGGCTGTCAGAGCCGAGAATCATTTTTCCGCCGCCTGCAAGCATCTCTCTTGCATACTGGTGAATAACTGCCTGATGAGGCGGAACATAGACGCCGCCATATTTCTTTGCACAGGACAGTCCAAACATATGGTCATCCTCATTAATTGTACCGCCTACTGCACAGAGTGAATTGTGACAGTTTGTGAGCACATATGGAATCGGGAACTTCTCAAGTCCTGATGCTCTCGCTGTCTGAATAATACCTACAAATGTAATATCATGAGAAGTCAGCTTATCAAATTTAATCTGAAGCCTCTCCATATTTCCTGACACATTATGGTCAGCTAAAATGTTATATGCCATTGTATTTTTTGCCGCCTCAGCCGGAGATATATCCTGACCGATTTTAGCTTTTACTTCTTCCTGACATGTGACAATCTCTGTTCCGTTTAACAGGTAGACCCCATTATCGTATAATTTAATCATGTTCAGTCTCCTCCAAATTCTCTTCAAAATATACCTAATCGCGCACGGCGCGCCTGCCCAAAGGGCATGTATTACGGTATGCCAGCAATAGCATTCTTTATTCTAGCACAGAATTAAAGCAACTGCAATTTGAATATGCAGAGAAAAGCAAAGATTTCAAAAAACACGTTGAATGCTTGCATTCATAAGTATTTTTTGGAATCTTTATTTGGCGTAGCCAAACAACTCGAAAATCCTACAGATTTTCGAGTTGGGCTTTGTGCCATTCTCCCTTCTCCGGTAGCCACCTTCTCACTTTTCTTCTGGGGTGGCTGACCTTTTCTCCCTTCCCCGGCAGACACCTTCTCACTTTTCTTCTAAGGTGGCTGCACATCATGCTCTTTCCGGTAGCCACCTTCTCACTTTTCCTCTGGGGTGGCTGACCTTTTCTACCTCCCCGGCAGACACCTTCTCACTTTTCTTCTGAGGTGGCTGACCTTTTCTACCTCCCCGGCAGACACCTTCTCTTTTTTCCCCATCGGTGGCTGCACATCATGCTCTTTCCGGTAGCCACCTTCTCACTTTTCCTCTGGGGTGGCTGACCTTTTCTACCTCCCCGGCAGACACCTTCTCACTTTTCTTCTGAGGTGGCTGACCTTTTCTACCTCCCCGGCAGACACCTTCTCACTTTTCTTCTGGGGTGGCTGACCTTTTCTACCTCCCCGGCAGACACCTTCTCACTTTTCTTCTGAGGTGGCTGACCTTTTCTACCTCCCCGGCAGACACCTTCTCACTTTTCTTCTGAGGTGGCTGACCTTTTCTACCTCCCCGGCAGACACCCGCTCACTTTTCTTCTGGGGTGGCTGACTTTACTCTCTTTTCTACCCCATATATCTCATA
>JBJENW010000030.1:0-25701 GCA_051880395.1 Lachnospiraceae bacterium
AGCGTCTGATACAATTTCGAAAGATATTCATTGTAACTGGTCAGTTTTACACCGGCGGTCTGCAGAACCAGAGTGGAAAGATAATTGGCACTGATCTTATCGATGTATGCTTCATCAATATCATAATTTGCCCAGATCACAAACGGTGTGACATAGCGGTTTTGTGTCTGCTTGATGTTTAACTTATCCAGACCCGTACCGATCAGACTTTCAAAAAAGCTGCTTTCCAGATACGGCTGGTGGTCTCCGAACATACAGATGATCGTCGGTTCTTTTTGCTGATTGAAATATTCGACCAGATGTTTAAATGCCTGATCGGATTCATACACCAGAGAGAGATACCGGTTTGCACGCGTATAGTGTGGATACTGGTTGTTCAGATAAATCTTCTGGAAAAAGTTTGAGTAGGAAACGACATAGCCTCCATGGTTCTGCATCGTCACATTGAATAAGAACATTGGTTTGCCTTCCTCTTTTTCTTCGTACATCTGTTCTATTTTTTTGAAATCGTAGTCATCACTGATATACCGGCGCAGCAGTAATTTTTCGCCCGGATACTGCTTATCAAGACCGTTTTGCAGAACAGTGACATTGTTTGCTTTTTTGTAATCTTCTAGTACCTGATTGTCGATCATGTCTTCAATGGAGGTAAATTTGTCAAAACCCATCAGTGGATATACCGTCGTTCGATTCCAACCGGATGCATAATAAGGATGAAATGCTCCCTTACTGTAATTTTGCGCACCGAGTGTTGTGGCAAGCGATGGCTGATCGTGTTTCAGATAAAGCTGGTAAACATTTGATCCGGCAGGCAAAAATGCCATGGAATTTCCAGTTAAAAATTCAAATTCCGTATTGCTTGTTCCGGCACCGTTGACTGGCACATACAGATTTCCTTTGATCGTATTTTTGGTCAGACTGTGGAGAAATGGCATACAATCTGCATTTGTATCCAGCTTTCCGAGTACATTTAAATCTGCAAGTGATTCATTCATAATGCAGATAATATTCGGATTCGATTTATCTTCGCTGTCAGCCGGTGTTTTCTCGGCCTGATTGATAAGCGAGGCATCCGTTCCGGAAAAAAAAGTGGAAGCGGTATCAGTTGTATCTGCCTGGCTGGAACCAGCAGCATCAGCGGTTGGTGCCTGTTTTGTGTGAGTTTGTTTGTCTTCTACTTTTGCAGGTGAATTCTGACTCTTGGAAAAGACAGAAAGCCCATGGTCTGTTACTTTTTCCTTTTGATGCTTCGAAATTTCAGGAGAACCATCGGCATCAGAAAGAGTGAATGATCCGGCAGGATCCGGCGCATTTTCAATATCTGTGCCGGTGATACGGTCCTTTATGCTGTAATCTTTGATAGAAGTTAAAAGCAAATCGGAGATGTCATCCGAGTCATATCCTGTCGGCTTGCTCACACGAATATATTTGGTATTCAGACAAAAGCTTAACACGGTACCGTAATTGCGGTAACCGCGCGCCTGGTCCCAGAAATCCGGTTTCAATCCCTGATCAGCGGCCAGATCGGTACCGTAAAAGGCACCGAGAATGACACTTAATGCTGCAAGAGAAGAAATTCGGGGAAGAAGACGCTCTTTGAGAGAAAAAGACTTCTTTTTTAACTTCAATCCCAAAATTACCAGAAAGCATAGAAGCAAAAAGGCGATCACAATACGGTAATTAATATGGTATGTATAATTACTTGACACATTTAAACCGGTCTTGACGGTTGCGATGTCCAAAGGAACAATCGGACTGCCGCGAAAATCCGTGACATAGTAATTTACAATGCCAAATATAAATACGACCGGACTCCAGAGCAAAATGGAAAACCGTACGCTGCCAGAAATCACATAAGTGAGCAGATAAAATGCCAGATATGCGATATAGTTTGCGAGAAATGTACGGTTATCAAAGTCGTATATAAAGATGTCATTAATGCACTCAAGCATCAGCATGGAAAGCAGCGGGGCCAAAAAAAAGCAGGTGGTATGAACTACGGCAGAAGGCTTTCCTTTCCATGTAAATTGAATGGCACTTAACATGCCGCACAGCAGTGCTAAAAATCCTGCTGTAATAAAAAATGCAAATCCATATGTCGTTGCGCCGTTGAAAAACAGATTTCGACATAAGAGGATCGCAAAAAATAAAACCAGAGTGACAAAACCTCCGGTAATCAGATGTTTTTTGTCTGTATCAACACGCATTTTTTTTCCTTCCTTTCATTTTAACTTTTCCATTATACCACAAACGACGAAAAAAAAGGGTGAAAAAAATGTTAAGATTTCTTTTCTATCTCAACCATGGTTACGGTTCACACGTTTATCAAAACTGGACGCTCAGAAAGTTTGTCTGCAGGTGCTTCACGCGGGGCCGCCTTCCGAAAAAACATGGCTCCTGCTTCGGTGAGCTATGTTCTAAGAGAGCCTAACACTCTCAGGATTGCCTTCGAGCGTAAGGCTCTCTAAGAACAGGATCTCACCTTCGCACGCCAAAACGTTTTTTCGGAAGGTGGCCCCGCGTGAAGCACCTGCAGACAAACTTTCTGAGCTGTGAACTGGAAACGACGTGTAAACAGTAACCGTATTTTGGTAAAAATATAAAAAAGTTGAAAAAAATAATTGTGTAATTGGCGATTTTATACTAAAATAGAAACGTGGGATTAATATTATTTAGTAAAGGAGACTTAAAAAATGAGTTATGTTGATGATGTACTAGCGAAAGTAAAAGAAAAAAATGCTTCCGAACCGGAATTCCTTCAGGCAGTTACTGAGGTTTTAGAGTCTTTGAGACCGGTAATTGATGCAAACGAGGAAAAATACAGAAAAGAAGCATTATTAGAGAGAATGTGCGAGCCGGACAGACAGTTCAAATTCCGTGTACCGTGGGTAGACGATAAGGGTCAGGTTCAGGTAAACACCGGATATCGTATCCAGTTTAACAACAGTATTGGACCGTATAAGGGAGGATTACGTCTGCATCCTTCTGTAAATACCAGTATCATTAAATTCTTAGGATTCGAGCAGGTGTTCAAAAACTCCTTAACAGGGCTTCCAATCGGTGGAGGTAAAGGTGGTTCTGATTTCGATCCGAAGGGAAAATCAGACAGAGAAGTGATGGCATTCTGCCAGAGCTTTATGACAGAGTTATGCAAATACATTGGTGCAGATGTCGATGTTCCGGCTGGTGACATCGGAACCGGTGCAAGAGAGATCGGTTATTTATTCGGACAGTATAAAAAAATCCGTGGTACATACGAAGGCGTTCTGACAGGAAAAGGATTAACCTATGGTGGTTCTCTTGCCCGTACAGAAGCAACCGGTTATGGTTTATTATACATCACAGAAGAATTATTCAAAGATCATGGCGATAGCTTAGAAGGCAAGACAGTTGTTGTATCTGGTGCAGGAAACGTAGCAATTTATGCGATCCAGAAAGCACAGCAGTTAGGCGCAAAAGTTGTGACATGTTCCGATTCTACTGGTTGGATTTATGATCCGGAAGGTATTGATGTAGAATTATTAAAAGAAGTAAAAGAAGTTAAGCGTGCACGTTTAACAGAATATGCAGCAGCAAGATCGAGCGCTGAATATCATGAAGGACGCGGCGTATGGCAGATCAAATGTGATGTCGCACTTCCTTGCGCAACACAGAACGAACTGTTATTAGAAGATGCAAAAGTGTTAGTAGCAAATGGCGTAAAAGCTGTCTGCGAAGGTGCAAACATGCCAACTACTTTAGATGCAACCAAATATCTGCAGGATAACGGTGTATGGTTCATCTGTGGTAAAGCATCAAATGCCGGTGGTGTTGCTACATCTGCTCTGGAAATGTCTCAGAACAGCGAGCGTTTAAGCTGGACATTCGAAGAAGTAGATTCTAAACTGAAACAGATCATGGTCAACATTTATCACAACATCGATGATGCTGCAAAACGTTATGGTATGGAAGGTAACTACGTTGCTGGTGCAAACATTGCAGGATTTGAAAAAGTTGCAGAGGCAATGCTCGCTCAGGGTGTTTGCTAATCACGTAATTTTAGCATAATAAATAATATGAAAAAGCCCCGGGAATGTCGAATTCCCGGGGCTTTCTATTTTATTTTTCATCGTCAGTCTGTGGTGCGACTTCTGCTTTTTGATCAGCGCTCTGACTTCCAATCTGGCGCGGATTTTCAAAGATATAAGTCGGTGACTCGCGAAACAGTGTGCTTCTGGAACCATAAATCTGTACGCATACACGATCGCCTTCGGTAATATCATCTTCATTGATCAAAAGCTGTGCATCGCTGACAAATTTCGTGTCAACCACTTTTCCGTTTACAGCAATTTTGGAATATGAGGTAAAGTTCTCTCCGTATACACGGATCTTCCCGTCATTTGTCCGCATGAAGTAATCAATGGACAATTCATCAAGTCCCATCACAAGATCGGTTGCAGGATATTTATCCTTGCCATCGTAAGCATATCGTTTCCCGTATAAAAGGTCGTACTGCAGGTTATCCATGCCGTCTTTGTAAGCAACATATCCGCTGTCTCCAGGTTGCTGCATACGGTCCTGATGGTAGGTAAACATCGTTCCTTCGTGGATGCCCGCCTGTGCAGTCATAGCAGCCATCAGCTGATAGCTGGTCAGGTCGCGGTCTTTTTTCTTCATGCCAAAATTGTTCCAGGTGACATATTTGGTTTTGAAGATTGAACCTGTCTTCATATCGTGACTCTGCAGATTGAGGGATGGAAGGTGATCGCCGAAGAAAACAACCATGGTATCTTCGCCCCGTTTGTTTAAAGCAGAGGTCAGATTGTTGATAAACTGATCCACTTCATGAATCTGATTAATGTAGTACTCCCACTGATAATTCGATTCCTGATCTTTGGCACCGTCGACCCGGATCGCCGGATTGGCTAAAACTTTATGTGTCGGATAATCGCCGTGTCCCTGAACCGTGATCGTATAAACAAAATCGGACCCCTCGGTGGAATCGAGTGCTTTCAGTGTTTCATTGACTAAGATGTTGTCTTTTGGCCAGGAACCAAGCGCGGTATAATCACGGATGTTCATCAGCTCTTTGCTTGTAAATGTATCAAATCCCATTTGAGAGAAAGCATTTGCACGGCTGTAAAAGTTACCGGTGTTATTGTGTACGACATGGGTGCCGTAACCGAGTTGTGAAAGATCAGAAGCGAGGCTTTCGCAGTCGGTCTGTTTTAACGTTGTTTTGTACGGATATTCTCCGGTTCCAAAGTATTCCATGCTCATACCGGTCAATACTTCAAATTCGGTATTAGCGGTTCCGGCACCGACGACTGGCACAGTCAGATGACCGGTGGAGAAATTTTTCTCCAGATTATGGAAGGTTGGAATTGGATCTTCGGAGCAGTTTAAAAACGAAATTTCAGATGGATCGACAAAGGACTCCAATAAAATTACGATGATATTCGGAGCATTTTTCTTGTCAATGGTTGTTTCTTTGTCATTTCGATTTAATTTTTCCGTGATATTTGCAATGGTCTTTTCGGAGTAATCATCCGGTTTATTGATGCCGCGGTCGACGACACTCGAAGAAAATCCATATACAAATCCATAATCTTCATATCCTTGTGCAATATTTGTAAAATATGAAGCTACAATATTTTTATTCTGTGCGGCCTGTGTTGTGATCGGAAGCATCAGACAGCAGAGAACTGCGATGCAGACCGCATTTTGCAGACGACGTGGTTTTCCCTGGTATTTCGGTCCTTTTTTCCATAGAAAAACGGAAAAAGCGACGAAACAGCCAACAGCAGCCAAAACAAGAAGTGCTTCTGTCAGGGTAAAATAATTTGTATTCTGCATGGCAAACAGGTCTTGGATACATTTTAAATCTGTAAATCCAAACGGTGTGACACGTTTGGCGAGAATGCAGCCGTTGATCGTGCCGAGAAAGAGCCAGAAACCACTGATCAAAAAACGCATCAGTGCACGTCTGCGAAGCAGGTAGACAATAGAGAGCGTGGAAAATATAATAAAGGAATTATATAAAAACGCCCAGCAATGCCCGGTTACAAAAGATACTGCCGACGTAAACGAACGTCTGGAAATCACTTCAATGACAAAACACAGCATACAGGCGAGCAGCATGTGAAATACCAGTGAAAAGCGGTTAAAAAAAGCAGCAGCAGGGCCTGGGGTCGTTGTGTTGCGGTCATTAGCGCGCGTAATCAGTACGGGTTTTTGTGTGTCGGTTTTATGAAATAGATTCATAAGACGCATAAAAATAATACTCCTTTCTGTTATGTAAAAATTGTTCTATTTAGGTAAAGTGCAAAAGTAAGGCACTTTACATACATTTTACGTTACCTATGAAAATATAGCTCTAATCAGGAAAAAAATCAATGGGTAACATGGATAAAAATACACTTTTTTTTTAATTTTCTCTTATTAAATATGAATAAATTGTGAATAAAATGTGAAAAAAGACCATATTATGTGTGTTTTTTTGTCGGAAAAAGGGAGCGGATGCTTGAATCTTTCAAGTGAGTGCGTTACAATGGGTTTACAGTTTGTGAGCCAGGAAAAAGTGTGGTTCAGAAACCAAAAAGAGAAATGAGAGCAATAAAGGAGAGACAGATGAAAAAACGATTGATTGCAATTATCGTGGCACTGGCACTTGCAGCGAATACAGGGGCAGTGACAGGGACTGCGTATGAAATAGATTTGGGCAAAACACAGAGTGCAGACCAGAGTGAGGATCAGAGCATTGACCAGAGTATGGAGCAAAGCGCGGATCAAAAAAAGAACACACCGACGCAAATAGATACGGTTTCTGTAAAACAGGAAACCAAGGACCACAGGCTGCAGATTACCTTTTCACCGAAAGAGGCGGAAAATGCAGATGGATATGAAATTGAGCAGCAGCTTTCGGATGATCCGGAATATTATGAGGTTGCAGAAATAAAAGCAGGCGAAACGCTTGCGTATGAGTCTGAGTACTTTAATGTGGGAGAACGTGTCAGATATCGTGTGTGTGCATATAAAGAAAATGAGTTTGGTGACAGAATCTATGGGGAATACGCCTATAGCACGATAAAGACAGTGGTGCCAGATCAGGTTGCTGTCACATCCGTGAAATCTTATAGTGAGAGTTCTGTTCAGGTAAACTGGGAAATAGCGGACGATGCGGATGGATATGAAATTTATCAGGCAGAGAAAAAGAGTGGACCGTTTCAGCGGGTGAAAAAAGTAAAGGAATTTGATGCAGAAAAAGCAATCGTAGGTGGATTGGAATTTGGAAAAACCTATTATTATAAGGTACGTTCTTATTCGAAAGAAGAGGATCAGAAGGTGTATTACGGCTTGTATTCCACTGTAAAATCTGTGCGAGTGACTGACACAGCACCGAAAAGTGTCAAGGTGACATCTTGTAATCCGGCGATGATTCGAATCAGCTTTTCAAAGAACACGACAGCGGATTCCTATACGATCGTGCGAAGTACATCAAAGAGCGGAACATATAAGACGATCAAAAGTAATTTAAAGACAAACAGTTTTACAGATAAAAAAGGTCTTGTGGCAGGCAAAACCTATTATTATAAAGTCTATGCAGTGAAAAATGGAATTCACGGTGCAGCATCATCGGCGGTTGCAGGAAAAGCAAAAACGCTGCAGGTATCAGCTTCTACATTAAAAATGATACAGGGGGAGAAACGCCAGCTTCTTTCAACAGCAATTCCGAGTACGACAATGAAATGGAAAAGTCTGACGCCGAAAGTGATTTCGATGAGCAGCTTTGGGTTAGCAACTGCCAAAGGAAACGGGAAGGCGAAGGTTCAGGTAGAAGGGCATGGGTTTAAAAAGACGATTACGATCAATGTCGGAAAGCGTGTAGATGGAATCGATGTTTCACGCTGGCAGGGAAACATTGACTGGCCGAAAGTTGCAGCTTCAGGGAAAACATTTGCGATGCTGCGTGTATGGCATACAGCAGGAACGTTTGAAGGATCAAAAGATATTTATTTCGAGAAAAATTATACAGAAGCAAAAAAAGCAGGGTTAAAAGTCGGTTGTTATGCATATAGTACAGCAGTTAATACAAAACAGGCGAAGAAAGAAGCAGCCAATGTGATCAAAATCTTAAAAGGGCGCAAAATGGAATATCCTGTCGTTCTGGATTTGGAAAGCAGCAATCAGCTGGCGTTGACGAATAAGCAGCGGACGGATCTGGTTTTTGCATTTAAGAAATACATAGAATCGCATGGATATAAGTTTGCACTGTATGCGAATACCTATTGGTTAGATCATTATATTGACAACAGTCGTTTAAAAGGCGTGGACCTTTGGGTGGCACGTTACAGCCCGGGACCGACAACCGGGTATGAATATCGTGGCGGTGGAAATGTTGTAATGTGGCAGTATACAAACCGTGGAAGTGTGCCGGGAATTTCCGGAAACGTGGATTTAGATTATGGTTATAAGTCATACTAAGAACAGGAAGGAGTCCTTTTTCATATTATAGAAAATAGAAGCAGGGAAAAAGGAGTCAGTGACTGTGGATTTTGATCAGAAAGAATTTCAGCGCCAGGCACAGGAAAAACTTCCGTTTTATATGGCTTATTCGATGCAGAATGTCTATGAGATGGAGCAGGAATATGCCAAAGAAGAAAAACGGATGCAGCGGTTTTATCCATTGGAGGTGCGCGCAATTCAAAAGAAAGTGGAAGAACTGTGTGACCGCATGGAGTATGAAGGCAGTACGATGTTTGACGAACTGCCGGATCGGGTGCGGCTTTACAGTATGGTGAAAAAAATTTATCAAGAGACAGAAAAAGACCATAAGCCGGAAAAAAATATGGATTTATGGCATTTGATCGAAGTTATGCTGTACCATGAAATGTATCTGCGCAGATGCAGACATAAACGATGCCGCAGATTTTGGTAAAGCAGGAAAGAAAGTGAGGAAATACCCGATGAAGAAGGGGTTGATAAAGGCAGGTGTGTTGTTTTTGGTATTTTGTGCGTCAGCGGTCTTTTTTTCCATGACGTCGAACCGAAGCAATGTGGATTTGACAATGCAATTAGAGGAAGCAACGCTGCCTGTGGTGTATACTTGTCAAAATAATCAAAAAATCAATCAGATGTTTGGCTATACAAATGAGATGGAAGCGCAGTACATGCGGGACAATATCACACCGCTTAGAGAGGATCTGATTCTTCCAATCGAGATAGAGACATTTGATGCAAAAATTACAAATCTCTCTTATGAAGTGCGAAGCCTCGATACCAAACGTCTGATTGAAGAAACAGAGGTAACAGATTTCTCCAAGGAAGGAAAAGTATTACGGGCCAATCTGCATATACAGAATCTTTTGAAAGAGGGAAAGGAATATCTGCTGATTTTAACATTAAACAGCAATGAAAAAAAGGTAAACTATTATTCCAGAATTATACGACAGAAAGACGACACCGTAGCGGAATCCATTGCGTTTGCAAAAAATTTTCATGAGCAGACCTTGCATTATGATGAAGAAAAGAGTAAAGTGGCGATGTATTTAGAGCCGGATACGACAGAGGAAAATAACAGTCTGCATCATGTCAGCATTCATTCGAATCTTAGTCAGGTGACCTGGGCGGATTTTAATGGACAGCAGGTGGGGGAACTTCGGATTTCGGTAAAAGAGATTCAGCCGACAAGCGTGGTCGTGGTATTGGAATATGGAATGACTAGCGCAGGTGATTCTGGAGAAAGTGATTTTTATCATGTCTCTGAGTATTATCGAATCAGATATTCTCCGGATCGAACATTTTTATTGGATTATGATCGTACGATGTCTCAGGTGTTTGAAGGAGAAAACAGCGCGTTTAACGGAAATAGTTTGTTGCTCGGGATTCGGGACCCGGAGGTGGAGTATGCAGTCAGTGAAGATGACAGTATTCTGACATTCGTGCAGGAGGGCAGTTTGTGGAGCTATGACCAAAACGACAATAAGCTGGCGACAATTTTTACATTCCGAAGTTTGGAGGGAATGGACGAGCGTGAGACAAATAATGATCACGGAATTCATATTATTCGTGTGGACAATGATGGAAATGTGGATTTTGTAGTGTATGGATATATGAACAGGGGAAATCACGAGGGTGAAGTCGGTACAGGTGTGTATAGATATGAAGCAGGGAGCAATTGTCTGCAGGAAAAATTATTTGTGCCGTCTACCCGTTCTTATGAGGTCATGAAGGAAAGTTTCGGAAAGTTAATGTATGAAAGTACGGATCAGATGTTTTATTTGATGGCAGAGGGGAATATTTATGAAATTGATTTAAAAAATCATAAAGAAAAACTGCTGCAAAAGGATCTTCCGGACGGAAGTTACAGCATTTCGGATTCAAATAGATATGTTGCCTGGACAGATCAGGAAAAAGGAAAAAACGGGAATCGGATCGTGTTATATGATTTGGAAAAACAGAAGAGTTATATTGTGGAGGAGACAGGAGGGAATCGTGTAAAGCCTCTTGGATTTATGGACAGTGATTTTATATACGGAGTGGCAGATAAGAAAGACATAAAAAAAGATCAGTCCGGAAGTCAATTGTTTCCAATGTATGCGGTAAAAATCATAGATACGGAAAGTAAATCGCATGAGGTGTTAAAGGAGTATCAGAAACCTGGATTTTTTGTGTCAGACATTTCTATTTCCGGAAACAGTATTAATTTGAAACGTATGCAGTATAATGGATCCGCCTATGTGGAAGCAGACGAGGATACAATTAAGAATAATGAAGAAATTCAAGAGGAAAGCTGCGAACGGATCACAACGATCAATGCCGGTGTACGGCAGACGCAGGTGCAGCTGACACTGACAAAAGAGGTCAGCAGTCAGGCTCCAATGTTTCTCACGGTAAATGATGTGATCATGGAGGATGATACAACTTTACAGATCGAAATGCCAAAGACAGAAAATAAATATTACATTTATGCAAAAGGTCATGTTATAGGCATGACAAATGTGTTAAAAGAGGCGATCAGTCTGGCAGATGAAAAAATGGGAGTGGTTGTCAATGATGCGCAGACCTATATGTGGAATCGTGCAAAGAGCGCAAGCCGAATGCCGATTCCGGTGGAGATGAGTCGGGATGAGACGAGCGGACAGAGTGTGGCACAGGCGTTGAGCAGTATGCTTAGCACAGCGGGAATTCACGTTCAGACCAATGGCATGCTGGCAGAAGGAAAGTCGCCTTATCGAATTTTAAAAGACACGATGAAAGACCGACAGGTACTCGATGTCAGTGGATGCAGCCTGCAACAGGTTCTTTATTATGTAGACAAGGGAACACCAGTGTTTGCCATGACAGGAAAAGATAGTGCACTTCTTTTAGTAGGATATGATTCTGTAAATATTTCTGTTTTTGATGCGGTGAGTGGAAAAACGGAGAAAATGGGAATGGAGGATGCAACAAATCTTTTTAGAGTCGCTGGAAATCAATTCTTGGCCTATCAGTAAACAACGTATAAAAACAGGGACGTCTTACAATGGAGTAAGAGGAGGCGCCCCTGTTTTTGCCGTTTCAAAGGAGATGTGAAAATGAAACGAAAGAAAAAAATAAACTGGCGCAGCAGCGGAATCATTTGGACACTTTCTTTGTTCTGTTTTGTAATCGTGGCAGTTTCGATGTTGTCAAGTACCTATTATATGAATCGGACGATCGCACAGGAGGAAACCGCCCAGAGCAGACGCGCAGCATATAAACAGTTGGGAGAAGATCTGGCTCAGGCTTCCGATTATCTGACGCAGGAGGTGCGTTTTTTTTCAGTGACGGGCGATATCGTACACTTTTATAATTACTGGGAGGAAATTTTTCATACCAGACAGAGAGAAAAAGCGATTGTAGCTTTTGAACAGAGCCATCCACCGGTTGAGGAAAAAGAGCTTTTGGATGAAGCGAAAAAATATTCGGACCTTTTGGTAGAGACAGAGGCTGTTTCGATGAAATTGGTGCTGCTCGCGGAAAATAAAACAGCCGCCGCTTATACTTATGATGATCAGATTCATCGGTATGTTACGTTTTTATTTTCTGTTCCGCTGTCAGAAAAATATCAGAATATGACACGGAACGAAATGCGAAATGCAGCGGTGGAAATGTTGTATGACACGAAGTACGAAGCGGCGAAGCGAAAGATCACGCGTCCGATTGAAAAATTTCAGAAAAAGATGAACAAACGTTTGGAACAGGAATTAGAGCAGCGCAAAAAAGAGACGCGGATGGCTACAATTTTGCAGAGAGCGCTTATTATTGTCGAATTGGGATTTGTAGCGGTTCTTTTGTGTGTGATGAATACGCTTTATATTCGGCCACTGAAAAATTATACAACTCAGATTGGGGAGGCAGGTGTTTCTGCCTTTGAGATGGCGAAAGAGAACCTACCGGAGGTTTCGATTTTAAGGGCAAAGATTGTTCCATACGGAGCGGCGGAGTTGATTCAGCTGGCAGAAGCATTCAATCGGATGATCGATCTGTTTTTCGGTGAGTTGCGGCAGAGAAAAAATGCAGAAGAGAGTATGCGAAAGGCCAGAAATGAGGCACAGATTGCAAATGAAGCCAAAAGTACGTTTTTGGCGCAGATGAGCCATGAGCTGCGGACACCATTAAATGCCGTAAATGGTTATACGTTTCTGCTCGAAAAAACGCGTTTGCAGGAAAAGCAGAAGAGCTATGTCAAAGGAATTCGTGCATCTGCAAACGGGTTGCTGGAGCTGATCAATCAGATTCTTGATTTTTCCAAAATTGATTCTGGAAATTTGCAATGGGAAAAAATTGCATTCGATCTGCCGGAACTTCTTCAGGAGATTGAAGCAGTTTTTGCACCGCAAGCTTTGCAAAAAGGCTTGTACTTTCGTATAGAACTACAGGGGGAAAACGTCAATTGTCTGAAAGGCGATCCGGTGCGGCTGCGTCAGGTGTTGGTCAATTTAATTGGAAATGCATTGAAATTTACAGAGACAGGAGGCGTGACGGTAACCGTTCGCTTACAGGAAAAGGAGGCATATCGATGCCTGTTTTATTTTGAAGTCACAGATACCGGAATCGGAATCAGCGAGGAGGCAAAAGAAAAAATTTTTCAGCCGTTTACACAAAGCGATGCATCGATTACGCGAAAGTATGGAGGGACTGGTCTGGGATTACCGATCTGTCAGCAGTTGATCGCGGGAATGGGAGAAGAGCAGCATGCGCTTTCGGTAAAAAGTACGCCGGGAAAAGGAACCACTTTTTCATTTACCATGGATTTTCCGTATCTTGTTACAAATGTAAAAAAAACTGTGGACAATACTGGAAAAATTCCGGATTTTGGTGGACAAAAAATCTTGCTTGTAGATGATAATGAGATCAACCGGGAATTTCAGAGTGAGATTTTACGTTTGTGTCATTTACAAGTCCATACAGCAGAAAGTGGGATGGCGGCATTGCAATATTTACAGACACAAGAAGCAGAAGCATTGCAACTGATCTTTATGGATATCCGCATGCCGGAGCTTGACGGATATGAGACGGCGCGTCGGATTCGAAAACTGCCGGGGTATGGAGAAATTCCGATCATTGCACTGACGGCGGACGCTGTGACACAGGTAAAACAGCGTGCTGACGAAGCTGGTATGGATGATTGCCTTCTGAAACCATTGCAGCAGGAAACCGTATTTTGTGTATTGGAAAAGTATCTTCCGGTGACTTGGAAGCAGGAAGAAAGTATTGCTTTGGAAGAAAAAGAAACAGATGCACAGCCAAAAGAGTTGACGCAGAATCTGGATCAGATCGCACTGTTTGAAAAGGAAAAATGTCTTAAACAGTTAAATGGAAATGAAGAAGCGATGCAGTCGATCATTCAAAGATTCATACTGCTGCACGCCAAGGCACCTTCCGATCTGTCACGTCTGCTGCAGAAGTCAGAATTCCAAAGAGCCGCAGAAGAAATTCATCAGATGAAAGGAATTGCTGGAAACCTCTGTTGCAGCCGCTTGTATGAATGTTGTAAATTATTTCAGGCAGAACTTGAAAAGGGGCAGAGTGTGCGCCTTGCGGAGTATGTCTGCATCTGGAAAGAAACGTATGAGGTGCTGAAACAAAACGTGCCAAAAGAAATAAAACAACAGCCAGACAAACAAAAAAAGGCGGTTTTGTCATGGGTCGAACAAGTATATCAATTCAGTAAGGAAGCAGATACGGAGGCCGTGATGCTTTTGGAAGCACATATACAGGAAATAGAAGAATTCTGTGATAAATCGACAGTAGAAGTTTTAAAGGCAGCCATGTTGCGGTTTGATTTTGAAGGAATCGAGAATGGGATTATGCCTTTATTGAGCAAAGGAAAAAAGGAGGAAGACACAGATGTATAAAGTAATGCTGGTGGAAGATGATGAAGTCGTTCGATATGTCTATTCTCGTATGCGTGCATGGGGAGACTATGGATTTACAATTGCCGTGGAAGTGGGAAACGGCGCACGAGCGTTAGAAGAACTGCGAAAAGAGCCGGTGGATGCAGTTTTTACGGATATCCGCATGCCGCTTATGGATGGAATCGAATTTATGAAACAGGTTCATACGCAATATCCGGACCTGAGTGTCATTTTTGTGACTTCCTACGATGAATTTTCTTATGCCAGAGAAGGGTTGCGCCTTGGAGCGTTTGATTATCTGATCAAACCGCTGACAGAAGAAGACTTAGGCGAGACGCTTCAGCGTCTGCAGAAAAAATTTTTGGTGGAAGAAAAAAGCGGAATGGAGGAATTATTTTTACGCATTTTTTCGAATGCAGAGATGCTGTCGGATCCATTGATCAAGCAGGTGGCGGATTATTTATACGAAGGGATGAAAGAAAATCGAACACTGGAGCAGTTGGCAGAGGCACTGGATATGAATCGAGATTATCTCGGAAAACAGATCAAAAAAAAGACGGGCTTTTCTTTTCGTGACCTCTATCAGCATGCAAAAGTTGAGTATGCGAAACCACTGATTGTAAGCGGGCAGTATAAAATGTATGAGATCAGTGAACTTTTAGGATATGCCAGCCCGGATTATTTCTCTAATATCTTTAAGAAAGTGACGTCGTTTACGCCGGCACAATTTAAAAAAATGCAAAAGTCTGATTTGTAATGGTAAAAGTCTGTTTTTTGAGGTGTTTTTTGTCGGATTTCTGTGGTAAATTTGTATCAACATCAGGAACACAATTGCTTCTCTTGATGGGACAATACACAAACGCGACAAAGAGGTCATAATCTTCGGATTGTGGCCTCTTTGTCGCGTTTGGAAAAACATGAGATCATTTAGATGGTGCGGATTCGTTTGTCCTATCCCCGGATAAAATCCCCTAGGAATCTTGCACAGGAAAGGAGCGCTTATGAAAAAAAATGTATGGAAAAAATTAACAGCAGCTGCAGTATCTGCGGTAATGGCAATTTCCCTTTGTGCCTGTGGCGCAGGAGGAAGCGGTGACAGTGATACCGTAAAAGTTGGATTATTACATTCGATGACCGGTTCCATGGCGATTTCTGAAAAAGCCGTTTTGGATGCAGAAAAACTGGCAATCAAGGAGATCAACGCAGACGGAGGCGTCTTAGGAAAGAAAATCGAATATCAGGAAGAAGATGGTGCATCAGATCCTTCCACATTTGCAACAAAGGCAGAAAAATTAGTGGATCAGGATGGTATCTCAACGGTATTCGGATGCTGGACATCCTCCTCAAGAAAAGCCGTTAAATCTATCTTTGAAGATTATGAAGCACTTCTGTTTTATCCGGTACAATACGAAGGAATGGAATCTTCCAGCAATATCGTATACACCGGTGCTGCACCAAACCAGCAGATCGTACCGGCTGTGGAATATCTGATTGAAAAAGGATATAAGAAATTCTTCCTTTTAGGTTCGGATTATGTGTTCCCGCGTACCGCGAATATGATCATCAATGCGCAGGTAGAAAATGCAGGATTAGAAGTAGTCGGAGAAGAATATGCGGATATGAACCAGACAGATTTCTCCGCGATCATTGCAAAGATCGAGCAGGCAAAACCGGATGTAATTGTAAATACCTTAAACGGTACAGGAAATGTTTCCTTCTTTAAACAGATGTCAGAGAAAAACTATACCAGCAAAGATTACATGACAATGTCCTTCTCCATCGCAGAAGAAGAAGTGGCAACGATCGGTGCAGATATCTTAAAAGGACATATGGTATCCTGGAACTATTATCAGACAACAGATACCGAGCGGAATAAAAAATTCGTCGATGCGTATAAAGAAGCATACGGAAAAGACCGTGTGACCAGTGACCCGGCGGAAGCAGCTTATGATGCCGTTTATCTCTGGAAAGCAGCCTGTGAAAAAGCAAACAGTGTGGAAGTTGCGGATGTGATAAAAGCCATTGAAGAAGGCGGAATCTCCTTTGATGCACCGGAAGGAACGGTGGAAATTGAGGGATCGAATCATCATTTGACCAAACCGGTCCGTATCGGAGAAGTGAAAGACGATGGTCTTATCTACGAAGTAGAGGCAACTGAACCGGTGAAACCGGACCCATATCTGGAGACTTATGACTGGGCAGTGAAAGCCGGAATTAAGCCACTAGAGTAATCAGAAGTTTTGAAATAAAATAAAGTGTCAGGCGTCATACAACAGCGTATGTAACCCTGGCACTTTTCTATTGTGATCACAAAAAGGAGGTGCATCTCATGGCAGATTTTATCAATACCATATTTAACGGTCTAAGCCTAAGTTCCATCTACCTTTTGGTAGCACTTGGGTTGTCAGTTACCTTTGGTTTGATGGGTGTCATCAATATGGCGCATGGAGAGTTCGTAATGATCGGCGCATATATGACATATATTATGCAGCAGATTTTTATTTCTATGTTTGGAAAGAGTGGAAGTGCGTATTATCTCGCAGCAATTCCATTTGCATTTATCGTCACATTTTTATTGGGATGTCTGATGGAAAAGACATTGATTAGCCGTTTATACGGAAGAAAGATGGATAGTTTACTGGCGACGTGGGGAATCAGTTTGATCTTACAACAGGCGGCTCGCTCCATCTTCGGTTCACAGGGTGTAAATGTCAATGCACCGGATTTCTTGAAGAGCGGAATCAAGCTTGGCGGAAATACCTTTGCTTATAACCGTTTATTTATTATCGCAATGGTTGCGGTTTGTCTGGCTGTTGTCTGGTTTATCCAGAATAAGACACCGTTTGGTGCTCAGATGCGTGCGACTATGCAGAACCGTCCAATGGCACAGTGTATGGGAATCAATACGAAAAAAGTAGATTGTCTGACCTTTGCACTTGGTTCCGGTTTAGCTGGTGTGGCAGGATGTTCCATTGCACTTTTGGGTTCTGTCGATTCAACAGTAGGACAGAACTATATCGTGTATTCCTTCATGACCGTCGTATTAGGTGGTGTCGGAAATATGCTCGGAACGATCATTGGAGCGGTGATCATCGGATTTTCAAGTATTATTGTGGAAGCATATCAGAGTGCATCGATTGCGCGTGCGATCGTGTTACTGATCATTATCGTATTTTTACAGTTTAAGCCAAAAGGACTGTTTACCGTACGCAGCCGTAGTTTGGACGAACAGGAGTAAGGAGGTGTTTGGAATATGAAGAAACAATTGAATTTAAAAGGAAAAGGCGGACATCTTTGTTTTTTAATTATCGTTGTATTATTGGCATGCAGCCCGTTTCTCGTTTCCTCGACCTCATTGGTACAGTTCCTCGGAAAATGTATGTGTTATTCGATCGTAGCGATCGCACTGGATCTGATCTGGGGTTATACCGGAATGCTGAGTCTGGGACATGGAATTTACTTCTGTCTGGGCGGTTATGCAATGGCGATGTATCTGCGTCTGCGTGACAATGGAGGTACCCTGACAGAATTTATGCAGACTGGTGGATTGAAAGAGCTTCCGGGCTTCTGGAAACCGTTTTTACATGCGCCTCTGGCAATGATTCTGATTCTTGTTGTGCCGGGAGTTCTGGCCGCAGTATTAGGATTTTTCGTATTCCGAAGCAGAATCAAAGGTGTATATTTTTCGATCATTACACAGGCACTGACGTGGGCAGCGTATTCGTTTTTTATCGCAAATTCAAAATATACAGGCGGAAACAACGGAATCACGGATTTTACATCCCTCTTCGGAAGCACTCGTGGACCGGCACACCGGGGAAATCTGTTAGCACTGTTTTTCGTCACGCTTGTCGTGTTAGTCATTGTCTATATTCTGGCAAGTTTTCTTGTAAAAAGTAAATTCGGAAAACTTTTGATTGCCATCCGTGACGGAGAAAACAGAACGTATTTTTCCGGATACTGTGTCAATAATTACAAAAACTTTATCTATACCCTGTCAGCCATTTTGACAGCCGTCGGCGGCGCGTTGTTTGTCAATTTCAACGGAAGCATCACACCGTCACAGATGACGATCGCGTATTCAATCACCATGGTTATCTGGGTAGCAGTCGGTGGACGTGGAACGATCATCGGACCGGTTATCGGAGCCTTTTTCATCAATCTGTGTGAGTACAATCTGAGTTCCGGTTCCCTGGCAGATATCTGGCAGTATATTATCGGTATTATTTTCTGCGTCACGATTCTTTTCTTTAAAGGAGGAATTGTTGGAATTGTCAGAGATCAGATACCGGCGCTGCTTCGCAAAAGACAGGCGAAAAATACAAAGGAGGCGGCATAAGTATGGAAAAAAAACAGGAAGATGTATTACAGATCAAACATATTTCCGTTGTATTTGATGGATTTAAAGCGCTGACCGATGTGGATATCAATGTGAAACGTCATTCGATTCACTTTTTTATCGGACCAAACGGTGCCGGAAAGACGACACTTTTGGATATTATCTGTGCAAAGACAAAACCGACCTCCGGTACGGTTCACTTTTTCCCGGAAGGCCGCGACAGCGTTCGGCTGACGGGTATGCGCGAATATAAGATCGTAAACGAGGGCGTGGGTCGAAAATTCCAGGTCCCATCCGTATTCGTGGAACTGACGGTTTTGGAAAATATGATTGTTTCTTTAAAAGGGCATAAAGGTGTCTGGCAGAGCATTTTTTATAAACTTTCTACAGAAGAAAGAGACCAGATCATGGATGTATTAAAGAAAGTAGGTCTGGAAGATCATTTGGATGAAAAGGCTGGTTCCCTTGCACATGGACAGAAACAGTGGTTGGAGATCGCCATGCAGCTGGTGCAGAAACCCGAGGTCATCATGCTTGACGAGCCGGCAGCCGGTATGGGAAAACCGGAGACATTTAAGACAGGAGAACTGTTAAAAGAGATCAAAAAAGAATGTACGATCATCGTTGTAGAGCACGATATGGATTTTGTAAAACAGATTGCAGATACAGTGACTGTGCTGCATGAAGGAAAAGTTTTAATGGAAGGAAATGTGACAGAAGTTCTGGCAGATAAAACGGTTCAGGCTGTCTACCTTGGCAGAGGAGGTGAGCGCAATGCTGACAATTAAAAATCTGGACGCCTGCTACGGCGAAAGTACGGTCATTCCGGGGTTGAATCTGGAAGTGCCGGATCAAAAAATTGTTTGTCTCATCGGTCGAAACGGTGTAGGGAAAAGTACCACACTAAAGAGTATCATGGGACTGGTCAATACACCGTCCGGCAGCATCACACTCGATGGGACGGAATTGATGAAAATGTCCACTTATGACCGTGTAAAGCAGGGAATCGGCTATGTGCCACAGGGACGAGACATTTTTCCGCAGATGACGGTACAGGAAAATCTGGAGCTGGGGCTTCGGGCAAACGGAATCAAAGAAGAGGTACCGGATTATATCTATGAACTGTTTCCGATTCTGCCGACCTTTGCAAAAAGAAAAGGCGGTGACCTGTCCGGTGGACAGCAGCAGCAGTTAGCAATTGCGCGTGCGCTGGTTCTGAAACCAAAGATTTTGATCTTAGACGAGCCGACGGAGGGAATTCAGCCTTCCATTATTCAAGATATCGGTGTGGCGATCCGAAAAGTCAATCAGGAATTGGGAATTACCGTTTTAATTGTAGAGCAATATCTTGATTTTGTGCTTGGAATTTCCGATTATTTATATATAATGGAAAAAGGTAGCATCGTCAAAGAGGGTGCGACAGCAGAGATTCCAGCAGAAGAAGCACAGAGAATCATGACAGAATAAACAAAGAGTCTCTGCAGAATGGAGGCACACATGGATACGAGAATCGCAGATTCCATTCTGGTGGTAGATGACAGTCCGGAGCAGATTCGTTATGTGACAGAGATTTTAAAGCCGGAGGGTTGCAGGGTGTATGCAGCGACAAGTTGCAGTGCGGCAATGAAAATCTTAGAAAAACAGATTCCGGATCTGCTCCTTTTAGATATTGTTATGCCGGAAATGGATGGATTTACATTTTGCAGAAAATTGAAGTCAGAGGAACGAACCGCAGATATACCAGTGATTTTTGCAACCGCATATACAGACAAAGAATACATCGGAAAAAGTTTTGCGGTGGGTGGCAGCGATTATGTGGTGAAGCCGTTTATCCGGGAGGAATTGTTAGAGCGGGTAAAGGTGCGGATTCGCCTGTCACAAAAACGGCGGGAATTACAAAAAGCATATGATGAACTAGATAAGTTCTGTTATACGGTCTCTCACGATATCCGGTCACCGCTTTATGTGATTCAGCAGTTATCCGGTATTTTAACACAGGAACTAGAAGCAGAGAATACAAAAGAGTGTAAAAAAATCTGTGGGATGTTGAACCAGAAGGCGCATCAGGCAGCGATTATGACGGAGGGATTACATCGCTTTTCCAAGCTATTTTATGAACCTTTGCAAAAGCAGATGGTTGATATGGATACGATGTTTTCTGAAATCTATGAGGAGCTCATGATGCTTGAAAATAATCGGGAGATTATCTGGGAAAAAGAAAAACTGCCACCGATCTCCGGAGACCCGGCTTTGCTGCATGCTGCAGTACAAAATGTGCTGAGTAATGCGATCAAATTTACCCAGCATAAGCAGCAGGCAGAAATTCATGTGAGCGCAGAGACGATCGGTGAGCACATAAGGTATACCGTTACTGATAACGGAATCGGACTTGACCCCGCAAAAACGGAAGAGGTTTTTACGGTATTTCGGCGATTAAACGGGGAAGGGGAATACGAAGGCGAAGGAATCGGACTAGCTAGTACCAGAAGGATCATACGGCGGCATGGCGGTGATGTCACAATCGACTCGAAACCGGGAGAGGGAACAGCGGTACATATATTTCTTCCGGTATCAGAGACTGGTGGAAAATGAGAGGAGATGTTTGAAATGGAGCATTATATTATTACGATCGCGCGTGGATTTGGAAGCGGCGGAAAAGAAATCGGAAGCAAGGTGGCAGCAAAACTTGGCATTCCTTGTTACGAGTCACAGATTCTAAAAATGGCATCGGATTTTAGCGGAATCAACGAATCCTTGTTTAACGAGGCGGACGAACGTCTTTTGCATCGGAGTAAATTTCTTGGCTATCTGAAAAAAGTGCCGTTTAATTCCATTGCACAGCCAAATACAAAAGAGTTTGTTTCAGATGTAAATCTGTTTAACATTCAAAGTAAGATCATCCGTCAGCTGGCACAGACCCAGTCTTGTGTGATCATCGGAAAATGTGCGGATTATGTCCTTCGGACATTTCCGAATGTAGTCAGTGTTTATATTGAGGCACCGCGGGAAAACTGTGTGGAATCCATTATGAAGAAAATGGGTGTGAACGAAAAAGAAGCGAATCATCTGATCGAAAAAACAGACAGATATCGCGCCAATTATTATCAGTATTATACAGGAGGAAATGATTGGAGAAATCCTGTTAATTATGATATGACATTAAACAGTGCCAGAGTTGGCAGAGATCGGTGTGTGGATGTCATCATCGACTACACGAAGAAAAAATTAGATATTGCTTTACCAGTCTTTTAACAAGAACCCGTCAGATGAATATTTCTGACGGGCTTTTTTTGCGTAAAAATAAAAAAGGCATTTGGGTCGAAATTTTTTTCTTTTTTAAGTTTTGACGTCCGGTTTTCGTGAAAAGCAAGGGGTTTTAAAAACCGTATTTACAAAATAAAACAGGCGTGGTATGCTCACCATCGTTGAAGCGAGCGGTCAGATGAATGCAAAAAAGAATATGCATAAATATACAAAACAGACCGTCAAAAAAGAAAAAGAAAAAATGCAAAATGGGAGGCAATCAACAATGTGGAACAGATCACGTATGGAATCAGATTCAATCGGAACAATGGAGGTACCGGAGGATGCTTATTATGGAGTACAGGCACTGAGGGCAAAGCAGAATTTCCCGATCACAGGAAATGCGCTGCATCCAGTGTTCATTCGAAATTTGGCAACCATCAAAAAGGCGGCAGCGATTGCCAACCGTAATGCAAAAGAATTAGATGCCGATGTGGCAGAAGCGATCATTCGTGCCAGTGAGGAAGTAATGAAAGGTCGTTTCCAGGACGCATTTATCGTCGATGCCATTCAGGGCGGAGCAGGAACCAGTGCAAATATGAACATGAATGAGGTCGTAGCAAACCGTGCCAACGAGATGCTTGGCGGAGTGAAAGGAACGTATAACCGCGTTCATCCAAACGACCATGTCAATATGGCACAGTCCACAAACGATGTCATTCCGACATCCGGAAAGTTGACCGTATTAGATTTATTAAAACCGCTGCTTGCAGAATTAAATCGTCTGGAGTTGGCATTGAAAATGAAAGCAACCGAATTTGACGGTGTGATCAAAATGGGACGGACGCAGCTGCAGGATGCAGTGCCGATGCGGCTTGGTCAGACCTTTCACGGATATGCGAGCATGATCGCGCGGGATAAAAAGAGGATTGAGAAAGTAAGCAGCGAGATGCTTACGATTAATTTAGGAGCGACAGCGATTGGAACAGCGATCAATACATCCGCTTCGTATTTTCAGAATGTGGTTCCGATCTTAGCACGTCTGACCGGCTACTCCTTAAAACAGGCAGAAGATTTATTCGATGCAACAGAAAACTTAGATGGATTTGTTGCAGTGTCCGGAGCATTAAAAACCTGTGCGGTTGATTTGTCAAAGATGTGCAACGATCTGCGTCTGCTTTCTTCCGGTCCAAAGACAGGAATCGGAGAGATCAATCTTCCGGCAAAACAGAACGGTTCTTCCATCATGCCGGGAAAAGTCAATCCGGTCATTCCGGAAGTTGTAAGCCAAGTCGCATTCCATGTGATCGGACACGATACCACGATCACAATGGCAGCCGAAGCAGGACAGATGGAGCTGAATGCATTCGAGCCGGTTGTCTTCTACAATCTGTTTGAATCGATCACGACATTGACGCAGGCAGTCGGAACGCTGATCGATAACTGTATCAATGGAATCACAGCAAATAAAACGTACTGCGAGGAAGAAGTAGAAAAAAGTGCCGGAATCGCAACAGCGCTTTGTCCATATCTTGGTTATAAAAAATCAGCTGAGATCGCAAAAACAGCGCTCAGAACCGGAAAAACCGTTCGCCAGATCGTATTAGACGAGCGTCTGATGACAGAAAGCGAGCTGAAAGAAGTATTAAATCCATATGCATTGACTTCAAATGAATCAGACGAAGTGAAACAGGCAATATAAAGTATTTTTCAATTTGGATTCCCGTGGAAAAAAACGTCCATATAGAAAACCATCAAGGTTGCAATTTTTTTCATAAAAAATTGCAACCTTTTCTTTTTTCGTTACACTATATAAGTGAAGGAAGAAATTCCGATTCAGGATATCCTTGAATTTTGCTGTTTTCATGAGACAGCGCACTGGAGGGAACAAATGAGGCAAGAAGAACTTGAAACGTACATACACGACTATGGCAGGGATCTGTATTCGTTCTGCTGTTTTTTGACAAGAGACAGGCAAAAAGCAGATGATCTTTATCAGGATACATTTTTGAAGCTGATAGAAGAGAAAAAAAACATGGAAATCGAAAAAAATCCGAAAAGTTTTTTGATGGGAATTGCAGTCAATCTTTATCGCAATCAAAAACGAAAACTTGAGAATCGATTTCGAATCATAGGGGGACAGATATCGACTGATGAGTTGGAAGTCGACATTCCATCTGCAGATACAACGACGGAAGAACAGGTGATCAGACAGCAACAGTGCGAGCTGATCCGGCGGGAAGTAGAAACATTGCCGGACCGCTATCGAATTCCGATTCTTCTATATTATATGGAAGAACAGTCCATTGAGCAGATAGCCAATATCGTAAAACTTCCACAGACAACGGTAAAAAGTCACCTGCACAGAGCGAAAAAAATCCTAAAAAAGAAATTGGAGGAACACCATTATGAAAGATAAAATGGATGAATTATTAAAAGAAGCACTCACTCCAAGGGACGAGCCGTCAGAACTTCTGAATCATCGGGTTCTTCAAAAAGGAAAGGAGTCTATGAATATGAATAAAAAGTCAAAGAGAAAAGTTTCAGCGGCAGCGATCGGGTTAGCCTGTTTGCTGGCATGCGGTTGTGGAACCGCTTATGCGGCATATCGGTATCTGACACCGAGTAATGTGGCACATGAGTTAAAACATGATACATTGGAAAAAGCGTTTGAAGGAAAAGATGCAAAGATTATCAATGAATCTCAGGAATTCAATGGCTATCGGATCACATTACTTGGAATCGTATCCGGGAAAAAGCTGGTATCAGATGAGCAGTGTCATTTGGTAGTGGATGGAGAAGAAGTGAAAAATGATTACAGTTATACGGTGATCGCAGTCGAACGAACCGATGGAACACCATTTCAGGATTATGATTCGAAAGAAATTACTGGTGTCGAAAAGCCGGATCTTTCAATCGGATTTTGTGTGAAAGGAATGGATCCATGTGAGATCAATACTGACATTGGAGGATCCTCATTCGTAAAAGACGGAGTATACTATAATTTGATGATTACAAATAATATGGAATATTTTGCAGATAAAGATATCTATTTGCGTGTGAATTCAACAGGTGACTGGTGGAACGATGATGTCGCACTTGCATATGATTATAACGAAAAGACAGGAGAAATCACCAGAAATACGGATTATTATGGCATCAATGCGCTATTTAAAATCCCACTGGATAAAAAGAAGGCAAACGCGAAAGCGGCACAGGAATACTTAGATTTGTATGGTCATTGGGATATAGATGGCATGGAACGGGCAGAGAATCGAGTGCTGCGGGAAAGCATGAAAAAAATTACATTGGATAACCTGGAGCAATATGCAGAGCCAATAAAAGAAAGTGAAGAAATTCTAAAAATTAATTCACTGGATGTCATTCATTACTCAACGCTGGTGGAGGGTTCTTCCTGTGTGAGGGATACATACAGATTGACGATTCCCGAATTATTTCCAGATCGAAAGCAGGGGAGTAAAAAACTGATTTTTCAGTATACGAGCTGTATATCTTATACAGAAGGAGAAGAAGACAGCTTAAAAAAATATATAAGAATCGAAGAATTTACATTAAACAAAGATGATACTGTCAAGCATGTGACCTATCGCCTGAAAAATAAATAATACATCTTTTTGGCTCTGTCGCACCCTAATTATAAAAGAAAAATATCTCAACCTTCCGTTTCCGATACACAGTTTTCGGCGTTCACCTCGCCGAATGCCGAAAACGTCCGTATAGGAATGTTATTATTCACAC
>JBJENW010000031.1:0-4347 GCA_051880395.1 Lachnospiraceae bacterium
GCCTGCTGGAGCTGGCGCGAAAATATGTAGAGGAAAACTGGCAGAATCTATAGCGCGAAGAAAACAAGTGCAAAAATATATAGCCAAACACAGATAATACCCAGATTTATTAAGAGGATGCCGTAATTCAGCATCCTCTTTTCCATTTTTCTATTTCCTTCTTACAGTTCTACTCCCTGATTCAAAAGACTTCTTTTTAGTTTTCTGTAATCCAGAAGCATCAAACTTTCACCATGCTGTATTGACAACGCTGCCGCTGTACCTGCCGCCTGACCTAAGGCCGCAGCAGTAGGCGTGGTGCGAATCGCTGCCTGTGCCTCAAAGCTAGCCGAAATACAGCGTCCTGTTACAAGCAGATTTCCTATTTCTCTGCAAAACATAACATCATAAGGAATACTGTAATATCCTTTTTTTCCCATCTGGAAATAACTTTTTGTACCAGATCCATCCGGATTATGGATATCGATCGGGTAAGCCGCCAAAGCAACACGTCTGTCAAATATTCTCCCTGTAAGAATATCTTCTGCCTGAAGCTCATAGTTTCCCTTCAGCTGCCGTGATTCCCGGATTCCAAGATTAGGCCCTGTCTGTATCAAATGGGCGCATTCAAACCCCGGAACTGTTTCTCTTAAAAATATGTCCAGCTCTCTGCATTGCCTGCGCCCCTCCTGTTCGCCTGCACTCAGTTCTTTCGCATCTGTACCATCATATCCTGCTATCCTTGTAGTATTAACGATAAACTCACCGGGATAATCCGTCTCAAAAAACAACAATTCTTCCCGCGAAAAAGTGATTTTTCTCTGTTTCTCTGCTTCCTTCAACTGTTTTGCAAAACCTGCAACCGCCAAATGACCGGAATTTTCTATCAGACTACTATTTTCTATGAGCCGCGGAAATTCATCCAGATGCTTCAAAATATACCTTCTGAGTCTTTCTCTGTCAACCTGATCATATTTCATGTTCATTGTCATGGGCTGACACATACCATCCTCCGGCCTTCCCTTAGACATCGGCGCGCCGGCCATAAAAGCCAGATCTCCGTCCCCGGTAGCATCAATATAAATCACTGCCTTCACCTTGGACAGCCCGTCCTTATTACAAATCGTCAAAGAACTGATACGGCCCTCCCAGACATCTGTTTCCACTTCTGCAATCTGAGTATGAAAAAGGACATGACACTCACACTCTTTCGTCATCTCATCCAGAACCAGCTTCATTCCTTCTGACGAAAACGGAGTCAGATAACTGACATAACCTGTAGTATCACGAACATGGCCACAGCTAAAACCAGCCATTTCCATGCGTTCTACCATTTCTTGAAATAATCCCCGTATAATCTGTTTTTCTCCTGCATAGGCCGTCATCATAGGCCCCACACCACAACTTGTAAGAGAGCCTCCCAAATATCCTTCTTTTTCAATCAGCAGAACATTTCTTCCGGCACGGGCCGCCGCAACAGCTGCAAAGGTACCGGACAACCCGCCCCCCGCTATCACAATATCATACAATCTGTTCATTACTTTTTATTCCCAATGCATCGCCTCCGGTGTCCACTGAGTCAGACTCACATAATACATACCGGTGTCAACAAGACCTTTCTGACTGAAAGAATAATTATACAATACACTCATCGGAAACAGCATTACATAATCCTGCACTAGCATCTTGGAAGCCTGCTGAAGCAGTTCTTTCTTTTCATCCAAAGTTTTGGCAGCTCTTGCTCCAAACAGTGCATCCTCATATTCCTTCGGTCGAAGCATAATTCCGTGATTCTTGATCCCTTCGGAAGAATAAAGCCGAATGTAATTATTGGTAAAATCCATCTGGCCTGCACCTTTACCGATTACGATACCATCAATATCATCTTCTTTCTGCATAGATGCCATAACTGAATTATCAATTACTTTTACCTCTGCCTGAATATTAATCTGTGCAAGCGCAGCTTGAAGAGCAACTGCCGTATCATTGTCTCGCGCAATAGTATAAATTGTTGTTTCAAAGCCATTCGGATAACCGGCATCTGCAAGAAGCTGCTTTGCAATATCCAGATTATACTCATAAAACTCAACATTCGGATTATAAGCCCAAGAATCTTTCGTTGCAAACTGATTGGAAGCCTCTCCCAAACCTCCGGACAACGCCTTGGCAACATTGTCCCAGTCAATGCAATGCATAATAGCCTGCCTTACCTTTAGATCACCTGTTGGATGATCTGGATTTTTGCTGTTAAAGAGAGCATATTTAATGTTCGCTATATTCGCCGATTCCCGTCCGACATTCTTGAATCCCTGAGCCATGACTGTCTGAATAACGGTCCCGTTTATCGTATTTAAAATATCAGTTTCTCCATTTAAAAAGGCAGAAACCTGAGTATTCGTATCAGACAATACTACAAACTCTACCGAATCTACATAAGGCATTCCTTCCAGACGATAATTATCATTTTTAACATATTTCAAAGAAGTCCCTGCTGTATAAGAATCAAACAGGAAAGGCCCCGTACCTACACAATGAATTTTGCACCATTCTTCACCATTTTTTTCATAAGCTTCTTTAGACAAAATATAAATTTCCCCGATTACCGTATCCCAGTTATTTGCCCATTCATTAAAATGGACAGTTACTGTCAGATTATCATCCACAGTTACATCCGCCGGATTTCCTATCTCAGCGCTTTTTCCATTTTCAATATATTTTCCGATATTCCATGCAACAGCTTCAGCATCACATACACTGCCGTCATGAAAAACAATCCCATCTCTCAATTTAATCGTGAAAGTCAGGGCATCCGGATCTGTAATAAATTCTTCCGCCAGCCATGGCTGCGTAGTACCATCTTCTGCAAGCCTTCCCAAGGACTCAACTGCCGGCGAGGCAAACCAACGATCCCCTGTAGACGAGGATTGTGGAAGAAACAGGGTAATTGGTCCCTCAATAGTAGATATCTTGACTCCCTTCTGTTTTGGGGCAGATACTTTCCCGTCCCCTGTTTTCTCCTCCGAATCTATGTCTTTCTGCATCGTTTGGGATACCGCCGCTTCCGAAGTTTCCGTTGTCTCCGATGTGCCTTGTAAACCACATCCCGTCAGACTTCCCAAAGTCATGATCCCCACCAATATGGCTGCTGTTAATTTCTTCATGTACTTCCCTCCTGTTATTTTATTGCTTTTTCTTCTTGATTTTGATATATAATAGTTGTACATTCATATGCAAGCTGCACAACTCTTATGGAAGTATTATAACTGCGAGTCAGGAAATTGACCAATTCGCAGTGTTTATTGAATTGATAATCAAAAACTATTAGCACGATTTGCCATACGCAAAACAGACTTCCCATTACAGAAAGGAAACTTTACTTTGGATACGCGTTACCTCTCTTACATCATTGAGATTGCCCATGAAAAAAATATGAGAAAAGCAGCAGAAAAGCTCTATGTCTCTCAGCCCTCATTAAGCCAGTATTTGACCAAACTGGAGATGGAGTTGGGTACTCCTCTTTTTATTCGGGCAAAAGGGCAACTGATTTTGACAAGAGCCGGAAAAATGTATGTTGACTGTGCCCAGAAAATGATTGATATGAAAAAAGAGCTCTATCAGGACATCGCCGAACTGACCAATAGCGGACATATCAACATTGCCACTACATCCATTTGGGCTCTAAAAATGGTATCTGAATTTGTTCCCCGCTTGAAAAAAGAATTTCCGGAAATAAACCTGGAACTATTTGAAGGTAATCTGGTTCCCACAGAAAAACTTTTAGAAGAACGAAGCATCGATATTGCTTTTGTTGCCACCAATTCAATTCAAAAATTCAGCGGGTGCAGTGAATTTCTGGGATATGAAGAGATATTGCTGGCAGTTCCATCCAGCCATCCCTTCTGCTCCAGCCATGCCGAAAAAAAAGAAATAACTGCTGATGAATTATCAGCAGCTTTTCAAAACGACAGTTTTATCCTCCCCAGAAAGGAATCCTCCGTAAACAGAGCCATCGATCCTTTTTTGAAGGAATGTTCCATCGATATGGATGGAATTTGTATTGTAAATCATATGACTACTGTATCAAACATGGTAGCCAATCAGGTAGGTATTGCTTTTATTCCCCATACCTGCATCAGACCAGATGCTCCCATTGTATACTATTCTCTTTCGCCAAAGGTTTTTAGACTCGCAGCAGTACTTTACCGCAATGACCGTCCTCTCACCAAAGCAGAAAACCGACTCATACAAATGGCGAAGGATTATCCATTATTTCGAACATCGTAATATCAATAAATAATAATTTTTATATTAAGAGAAAGGAGCTCCCCTATGAATCCAAAAGCATTTTACAAACTCAGCTACGGTGTC
>JBJENW010000032.1:0-93527 GCA_051880395.1 Lachnospiraceae bacterium
TTTTTCCCCTCAAACGCAAATCCATAGCTTTTGATCTGCTCTTTTGGAATTCCGTCCGCGATCAGCTCTGCGGCATACTGCTTTTCCTCGATCTGCGCAAGCGCCGCCTGCACCGTATCCTGCAACGTTGCTTCCTCGTCCGGATCGTGGACTTTGAATTCTAAGATCATTGCCTCTTTTTTCTTATCCTTTGGCTCGATCATCACATCGTAACGTCCGAACCCGCTCTCCCGGTTAGATGTAATCACATACTCCTGGCTCAATTCCACAATCAGTCCCAACACAAAGCCGTGATAAAACCGCTCCGGCGCATCGAAAGATGGCTGTTTTCCGGTATCGAAATAGCTGAACATCTGCTGGGAGATGCGGTTCATGTAGACATTCATTTCTTTGATGTTTCCCTGAAGCAGTGCTTTTACAAATTCATTATAGCTTCTTTTTTCTCTTTTAAACCAGCCGCGCACCATCCCATAAAACATATCTTTTACTTCCGCATTTGTAAGTGCAAGATCATACAGGACATCGATTCCCGGTTCTGTCTTTTCTTCA
Source organism: Lachnospiraceae bacterium (assembly GCA_051880395.1). GTDB lineage: Bacteria > Bacillota > Clostridia > Lachnospirales > Lachnospiraceae > JBJENW01. The sequence continues at coordinate 550 of JBJENW010000032.1, forward strand.
TACTTTAATACTTTCAAATATCCGCTGGCAAGTAAGAGACTGAAAATCGCATCCTCATCATCATCCAACTGATCATAAACAATCTGTTCATCGATCGGGCAGCGAATGATTTTCCCATCCAGCAGCTGTTCAAATATATTTTTCACATCCGGATTTCCTTCCCGGATCAGTTTTCCGACGAGACTGTTGCTGCTGGTATTCGCCCAGTAGTCCGCGGTTTTTCCGGTATCCAGATAATTCAGAATCGACCACGGATTATACATATCTTTCACAGTTCCAAACACAAATCCGTCATACCAGCGTTTCACTTCTTCTTTGGATTCTCCATATCCATACGCATCCAATGCCTGAAAAACTTCTTCTTCCGTAAATCCAAATGCTGTGGCATACTCGTCGGATGTAGTTGTCACAACCTTCAGATTATTCAAATCCGAAAAGATGGATTCCTTACTGATTCTGGTGATTCCCGTCATTACTCCCCTTTCCATGTATGGATTCGTTTTAAATGTGGAGTTAAACAGACTTCTCGTAAAAGAAACCAGTTCGTACCAGTAGCCGTTCACATAAGCCTCCTGCATCGGGGTATCGTATTCATCTAAAAGAATAATGACTTTTTTTCCATAATAGCGGCACAGATAATCGGAAAGCTGATAAAGTGCCATCGGCGCATCTGCCTCGCTCATATCCGATGCCATCCTTTTGAAATAGTTTTTTTCTGCATCAGACAATACATCGCTGTCTAAAAGAAACGATTTTTTTTCATATTGTTTCATCAACAACTGGCGAATCCGATAGCTCGTTGTCTGATAATCCGGTTCTTTCACATTTGCAAAAGACAAACTGATCACCGGATACGTTCCCTGCATCTGACGATACTTTTCTTCTTCCCAGATCGACAGTCCTTCAAACAGTCCCCCGCGTTCTGCGTAGTCCACCGAAAAAAAAGCTTCTAACATGCTCATCGCCATGGTTTTTCCGAAACGGCGCGGACGTGTGATCAATGTCACGTCATCTCCGCTTTCCCACCACTCTTTGATAAACGCTGTTTTATCAACATAAAAATAGTTTCCTTCGATAAGTTTTTCAAAGCTCTGGATTCCAATTCCTACTGTATTTGGCATATACGACCCTCCCATCTGTTCTTTCTTACAAAAAATCCGCTATCCGATCAATACTTTTTTCCCCTCAAACGCAAATCCATAGCTTCGGATCTGTTCTTCTGAAATCCCCTTTGCGATCAGATTTGCGCGATACCCTTTTTCCTCAATCTGTGCAAGGGCCGCCTGCACCGTATCTTCCAGCGTACTTTCTTCGTCTGCATCGTGTACTTTAAATTCCAGGAGAAACGCCTCTTTTTCCTTATCCCGCGGTTCGAGCATCACATCATAGCGTCCGAATCCGCTTTCCCGGTTGGACGTAATGATATATTCCCGGTTCAGACCTACGATCAGTCCCAGAACAAAACCATGATAAAACCGCTCCGGCGCATCATACGACGGATTCTTTCCGGTGTCAAAGTAACTGAAGGTCTGCAATGCCACAATATTCATGTAGGCATTCATTTCTTTCCTATTTCCCTTTAGCAGCGCTTTTACAAAATCATTATAATCCGCTCTTGTCCTGCCAAACCAGCCGCGGACCATTCCATAAAACATATCTTCTACCTCAGCATTTGTAAGCGCAAGATCATATAGGACGTCCCTTCCCGGTTCCGTTTTTTCTTCTTTTTCTAATACCTTTAAATATCCACTGGCAAGCAAAAGGCTCCAGATTGCCGTCTCATTATCATCCAGCTGATTGTATACAATCTGTTCATCCACGGGACAGCGAATCGTTTTCCCCTGCAATAAAACCTCAAAGGTTGTTTTGATTCTGCGGCTTCCCTCCCGGAGTAGCTTTCCGACCAGACTGTTGCTGCTGGTGTTTGCCCAGTAGTCCGCGATTTTTCCGGTATCCAGAAAATTTAAAATCGACCACGGATTATAAATGTCTTTTACAGTTCCAAATACAAATCCATCATACCAGCGTTTCACTTCTTCCTTGCATTCTCCATATCCATACACATCCAATGCCTGAAAAACCTCTTCTTTCGTAAAGCCAAATGCTGTGGCATACTCGTCTGATGTGGTCGTCACAACTTTCAGATTGTTCAAATCCGAAAAAACGGATTCCTTGCTGACTCTTGTGATTCCTGTCATCACGGCTCTTGCCATATGCGGATTCGTTTTGAAAGTAGAATTAAACAGACTTCTGGTAAAAGATACGATTTCCTCCCAATATCCGTTCACATACGCCTCCTGCATCGGGGTGTCGTATTCGTCCAAAAGAATGATGACTTTTTTCCCGTAATAACGGTACAGATAGTCAGAGATCTGGTAAAGGGCACTCGTGATATCACTATTGTCTACGTCCACAGAAAGAATCCGGTCAAAATATTCCCGGTCTGCATCCGTCAATACCTCACTGTTCTTCAGAAAAATACATTTGATATACAAGTTTCGGATGATCTCACAGATTTTTTTGCGTGTGGTACAATAATCCCCTTCTTTTACTCGTGCAAAAGACAGGCTGATTACCGGATATGTCCCCTGTAGCTCTCTGTATTTTTCTTCTTTCCAGATGGATAATCCCTCAAACAACTCCCCACGATTTGCATAATCCACCGAAAAAAACGCCTCTAACATGCTCATGGTTATGGTCTTGCCAAAACGGCGCGGCCGCGTGATCAATGTCACGTCATCTCCACTCTCCCACCACTCTTTGATAAAATTTGTTTTATCTATATAAAAAAGATTTTCTTCGATAAGCTTCTCAAAACTCTGGACCCCGATTCCTACCGTTTTTGCCATATGGCACCTCCTGTCTATTATTGTAAAAAAATTTCTTCTTATCATAATAAAATCCGTCATACCAATCTTTCTTATTAGTATAACGGATTTCCTATGAAATTACAATTTTCATTTTTTTCTTGCAGGCAGCCCCTCAAGGCTGCCTGCAAATAACATTTCTATCCAATTAACACTTTTTTCCCCTCAAACGCAAATCCATAGCTTTTGATCTGTTCTTTTGGAATCCCATCCGCGATCAGCTCTGCGGCATACTGTTTTTCTTTAATCTGCGCAAGCGCCGCCTGCACTGTATCCTGCAATGTCGTTTCCTCGTCCGGATCGTGGACTTTGAATTCTAAGATCATGGAATCTTTTTTCTTATCCTTTGGCTCGATCATCACATCGTAACGTCCGAACCCGCTCTCCCGGTTAGATGTGATTACATACTCCTGGCTCAATTCCACGATCAGTCCTAGCACAAAGCCGTGATAAAACCGTTCCGGCGCATCGAAAGACGGCTGTTTTCCGGTATCGAAATAGCTGAACATCTGCAGCGCGACCTGATTCATGTAGGCATTCATTTCTTTCTTGTTGCCGCGAAGCAGTGCCTTCACAAAGCGGTTATACATGCCATCTGTTTCTTCGAACCAGTCCTGTATCATATCGTAAAACATATCCTGTACTTCGGCATTTGTCAGTTTTAGTTCATACTGCTGGCGTTTTCCGGGTATCTTTTTTTCTTCTTTGCTGATGACTTTTAAATATCCGCCGGCTAATAGAAGACTCCAGACAGCACCTTCTTTTTTCCCTAACTGCTGATACACGATCTGTTCGTCCAGCGTACAATTTATGGTTTCTCCTCTTAACAGTTGTTCAAACAGCATTTTCTGATCCGGATTTCCTTCCCGAATCAGTTTTCCGACGAGACTATTGCTGCTGGTGTTTGCCCAATAGTCCGCGGTTTTTCCTTTTGCTAAAAAATTTAGAATTGACCATGGATTATAGATATCTTTTTTATCTCCGAACACAAATCCATCATACCAGCGTTTTACTTCTTCTTTCTGTTCTCCGTATCCATACACATCCAACGCTTGAAATACTTCTTCTTCTGTAAATCCAAACGCGGTCGCATATTTCTCGGATGTAGTTGTTACAACTTCCAGATTATTGAGATCCGAAAAGATAGATTCCTTGCTGATTCTGGTGATTCCCGTCATCACTCCTCTTTCCATGTTTGGATTCGTTTTGAATGTGGAGTTAAACAGACTTCTCGTAAAAGAAACCAGTTCGTCCCAATAGCCGTTCACATACGCCTCCTGCATCGGGGTATCGTATTCATCTAAAAGGATGATGACTTTTTTTCCGTAATAACGACACAGATAGTCAGAAAGCTGGTACAGAGCACTCGTCGCAATCGTTTCCTCCATATTTATGGATACACAGTCAAAAAATGCTCTGTCTTTCTCTGTCAATACTTCACTGTCTCGCAAAAAATGATATTTATTGTATAGATTTGTGATGACCTCGCAGATTTTTTTCTTTGTTGCATCATACTCTTTTTCCTTAATTCGGGCAAAAGACAAACTGATTACCGGATACGTTCCCTGCAGTTTCTGATACTTTTCTTCTTTCCAGATGGATAATCCCTCAAACAAATCCCCACGATTTGCATAGTCCACCGAAAAAAACGCCTCTAACATGCTCATCGTTATGGTCTTTCCGAAACGACGCGGACGGGTGAGCAATGTCGCATCATCTCCGCTTTCCCACCACTCTTTGATAAACGCTGTTTTATCAACATAAAAATAGTTTCCTTTGATGAGCTTCTCAAAGCTTTGAATTCCGATTCCCACTGTCTTTGGCATATACGACCCTCCCGTCTGTTCTTTCTTACAAAAAATCCGCTACCCTAATCTTTATTATTAGTATAGCGGATTTCCTATGAAATTACAATTTTCATTTTTTTACTTTCTCACGGGAATCTGAATCTCTGAAAGCCACTCCTCCTCTGTTTCTTTATTCCAGACACCGTCTATATATTTTTCGCGAATTGCTCCGCAGATCTCATATCCATTATTCTCGATGTATTTCAACACCGTCTCATAGGTACGCGGAAAATCTCGATAGGAACCTTTGTGATAAATGCAGGCTGCCTGAATCTCTGGAAATTCCTTAAATTTTAAAGACTCCGTATCTTCTTTTTTCTCCGTAACCGCCTCGCAGATTTCCACTAATATCTGTGTATCTTTATACTCCGGTTCCAGATAATTCGTAAAGCAATACTCTGGTTTTGCACATATGCATCCAAGTTGTTCCATCTGTGCTCCCATCGCAGGCATCAGGTCAAATAATGCATCATACGATTCGATTCTTTCCTGCATCGTTGCGGTTATAACAGCCGGAATCGTACGAATCAGTACAGGGGCTTCTAGTGCATCCTCCCCTTGCGAGAGGTAACCGTCGATCACCGCGATCTGCCTCGTCAAATCTGCAATTTTTTCCATCAAGTCTGCTTTTTTCTTGTTTAAAAACGAGGACGCATCCGAACTGGCATTGATTTTTTTGATATCTTCAATGGTAAATCCTGCTTTTTTCAACGCTATGATTCGATGCAAAACTGCCATCTGATCCATCGTATAATAACGGTATCCATTTTCCTCGTCTACCGATGCAGGGGCAAACAGCCCCTGCTCTTCATAAAACCGCAGCGTTTTGATCGTAACATGGTTCATCTGCGCAAACATACCGATCTTATACAGCGTAACTTTCTCATTTTTCTCCACACAAATGTGCTCTCTTTCCATTTTCATGCACAATTCCTCCTATTCCCAACGAAATGTTACTACTGATACGATACTACAAACTGCCGTAATCACCAAAAGCAAAACGATACTGCCATACATACCTTCCATCGTTTTTCCCATGGAGAGCGCTTTCATCAGCTTAATTCCCTGTGTCAGCGGCAAAACATCTGCCACATGCTGTAATCCTTTTGGAAAAAGTTCATACGGAATCGTTGCACCCGATAAAAACAGCATCGGAAAATATACCATACTCGTCACTGCATTCATGATTTTTACTGTCTTGCAAAGACTGGCAATCAAAAGTCCAATGGAAAACATCGCCGCCAGAGTCAAAATCCATGCCCCGACAAACGCCAGTATATTTCCCTGCATTCGATAGCCGAAACACACCACCGATACCACCGATACGAGCAATGCGGAAATCGCAGCCATAACAAAACTGCAGATCGTATCTGCCGCAAGAATCCAAACCGGACTACACGGACTGCAATAAAAATGTTTCAATATTTTTTTATCCCGATAATCCACAAGTACAATCGGAATGCTCATAAATGCGCTACAACAAATACCAACCGCGATCAGCGATGCAAACGCACTCTGCAAATACGTCATCCCGCTGCTTCCCGCCGCTTTATTTCCTGCAATCAACGCAATCATGATCAGTACCGCGACCGGCATGCAAAGGTTGAATACAAATACATCCCCGGAACGAAAAAATAATTTTTGTTCGATTCTATATACATTTAAAAATCGTTTCACAGTGCTACCTCCTCACCCATATACCAAAGATACGCTTCCTCTAACGTTTGATACGGCGTCGCTTCAATTACTTCCGAAATGCTGCCTTGTGTAACAATTTTTCCTTGCTTCATCAGCATAATCCGATTGCAAAGAGTTTCTGCTTCCTCCATATAGTGTGTGGTAAGAAAAATCGTCATTCCGCTTTCTTTCAAGCGATTCAATGTTCGCCACACTTCCCTGCGCGCCGCCACATCCAGTCCTGTGGTAAGTTCATCTAAAAAGACCACTTCCGGATTTCCGATCAATGCCAAAACGACGGAAAGTTTCTGTCGTTCTCCTCCGGATAACTTTACCACCGGACTTTTTTTCAGTTTTGTAAGTCCAAACTGTTCTAAAAGCTCTTGGTATTCTTTTGGGTGTCGGTAGAGTGCCGCATGCTCCCTGCAAACTTCCTCTACCCGGATTGCTGCCTGATAATTTGAATTTTGCAGCTGCACTCCGACTTTTTCAAATACTTCTTTTCTGTGTTTTTCCGCTTCCATACCGAGAAGAACGGTTTTTCCCTGATCCGGTTTCTTTAGTCCCAAAATCATTTCTATCGTCGTGCTTTTTCCTGCTCCATTATGACCAAGCAGTCCAAACACTTCTCCTTTTTTTACGGAAAACGAAATTCCATCCACAACTTTTCGTCCATGGAATGATTTTGTTAATCCGCAAACGCTGATACATTCTGTATGCATACTGACTCCTCCTTATATGTTCTGGAGTCATTTTACACTCTCCCCATAAGGGGAGAGTCAAGTACTATTCTTTCGTTCTTCAATAGATTCGGAAAAATTCTTCGATCTGCTTCTCTAATATGTCTAGTGCTTCCCAATGTTTTTCACACTCGTCCCTTTATATCCTTTTTCTGCAAAAAGTGTGAGTGCTGCCTCGGTAATTCGTTCCTTTGTTGTCATTTTATGCCTCCTTCAGTAATGAGCGAATCGTATCTTCCTGCTGAAACAGGGTGCATCCGCCTATATGATCTTCTTGTAACGTTCCACTTTCCCGTAATTTTACAAACAATAGTGATTGTAATGCTTCCCGCAAAGTTTGTTCTTTTAAAGAACAATCGGAATAGGCAGAAAACGGACAAGGCTTTTCTATCTCAGCCTAGAGGATTTCTTTACGGACGTTTCCGGAAACAGCTGCCCCCGCCTTGCGCATCCAGCCGAATTTTGGGAACGTCCGCATAGGAAGCCCCCTGTTGAAATATTTTTTCTATTTTCTATTACTGGCGATTATAGTATGCGATTCCGGCGTCCGGCTTAAAATAGGTTCGAATGTACCCGTCTGTGGAAACAACTACAAATTCATTGGTGCTTTCCACATAATAGACATCATCCCCGTCTTCTGCTTCCGTTTTATGCGATGCATCCGGATTTGAGACAACGGCTTATGCAGCAGCCTCATATTCTTCTGCAGAGGCAAATCCCATCTCAATGCCATGCTTCTGATAATGCTGATTCAACAAATTCGCATTTCGAAAAGTCAGCGCCGACTGTGTTTCCTGCTGTTGCACTTGATTGTCATTTGTACTGCTATCAGATACCGGTCCGATTTCTTTTACACCGAAAAGAACGGCTGCAAGCAATACGATCAAACTTAAAATTTTAGTTACATTTGTGTTCTTCTTATTTTCCATCTTTCATTTCCTCCGGCAGCGGTTTTCTCACACACTGCAAAAATTTTTCTTCACAGGCACCTATGGTCCTGTAATTACTCCGACACTCGTTCAAAGACAAATGATTTGCCCCACCTGCATAATCCGGATTTTCTCTCTGAATAGCGTCATCTTCCCAGTAACAGACCGGGCAAATGTCATAACTTCCCTGTTTTTCTGTGAATGTGAAATATCCACAGCAGGGGCATCGATATCTTTTTTGCATTTTTTCTCCTTCTCTTGCTTACGGATGTACACCTAACTATGCTCTTTTTTTGTATTGTAAAAAATACCCTTGGTTTCAATGGTATGGGATAAAATTTTTCCGGCAGATAATGAAAGAGCGGTTTTCCATTTGGATAACGGACGCTGCCGGTTGTCGGTTGTATGACTCCTGCTATTATTTTTAACAATGTACTTTTCCGCAGCCATTGTGCCCGACGAATGCGATCGAACTTCCCTTCTGAATCGTAAAGTCAAAAGGATTTAGGATGGTTCTTCCATCGTACATTTTCGAAATCTGTTCTAAACGGATTTGTATGTCTTCCAATGATCTTGTCCCCCATTTTCGTTATATTCTAGTTTTCGTATAAATTTATATACAAATTCCACTCTAGTCCTTCTTTACAACAACTCCATATTGATGGATTTCTCTGTAAAACCATAGTTTCGGTACATCTGATAAGCTGCCTCATTTCTCGCATTCACCTGCAGCTCGATTCCATCACATCCACACTGCATCTTATGTTCCCGCAGGAAATCAAAAAAGCGATGTCCAATTCCATTTCCTCGAAACTTTTCATCCACCGCCATCGCATCTATAAAAAGAATCTTTCGCTCTACCTGCGTCGGACTTTTCACATGCCGAAAACAAATATGTAAAATTCCAACAACTTTTTCCTGATACGCTGCAACAAAAAGTGTTTCTTCTTCCACTGCTTTCTGATATTCTTCTTTTGAAAGCACCTGCTCCACATGTTGATAAATATCCGGTCGCCATTGTACATGTAGCTTTTGCACCTGTTTGTAAATTGCTTCTACTGCCTCATATTCCTGTTGTTTTGCCTTTCTAATCTCTATTTCCATACTATTTTCCTTCCGCTTTTTATTTCAATTTCCATTCTAACATAACACTCTAAAAAAAGCGAACTGCTTTCGTTTTCTGCTCGCACACTTGCACTTTATATAAGCGTAAAAATCGCGTATGAAACATAAAACTTTTGAGTTGCCAAAAAATAATTTTTTCACTATACTAGAACTATTCTATACTTCATACGAAAGCGATGTGAAATCAAAAATGTTCATTTATCAGCATATTATCGAAAAAATAAATTTTAACACACTGGCCATTTTATTCTGCCTGATGGGTGTCGTTGCAGGATTTCAGGAGCTAGGCTATCTGGATGCACTGGCGCAGGCATTGACCAAAAAAGCAAAAAATCTAAAAATATTGACTGTCATACTTGTCTTTTCCTGCTTTTTTCTGAGCATGGTCGTGACAAATGATGTCGCACTGATTCTTCTGGTCCCATTTACGATCCAGATTCTTTGGGATGCCAATCAGGCAGACAAACAGCTACGGATCATTGTACTTGAAACAATTGCTGCGAATCTGGGCAGTATGCTGACACCGATTGGAAATCCGCAGAATGTGTACCTCTATCAGCAATATCAGATGCAGCCAGGGACTTTTTTCCGTGCTGTTGCACCTTTTGCCATTGCATCTGCTGTTCTTCTGGCTTTCTTCATTTGGCTGCGAAAAGGACATGTCCCATTGCACATCACTACTGCTGCTGTTTCAGAAAAAAGGATGCTTCCGCGAAAAACAAAACGGCAGACCACTCTATATCTGTTTTTATTCGCCCTCTGTCTCGGCACTGTTTTTGGCAAAATTCCATGCTGGCTAACATTTGAGATTGAACTCATCACAATCGGCATTACAAATATGCGTCTGCTTCGGCAGATCAACTACAGTTTATTGCTAAAATTTGTGTTTTTATTTATACTTGTAGGAAATCTGGCTGATATTGCGTGGATTCGTCAGCATCTGGAAACACTGGTCACCAAAAACGAATTCTGGATGGGCATTACACTCAGCCAGATTTTGAGCAATGTGCCGGCTGCCATTCTGCTTTCCGATTTTACGAAAGATGGCATTTCTCTTTTGCTGGGCGTAAATGTAGGGGGACTTGGAACATTGATTGCTTCTATGGCAAGCATGATTTCGTTTGACTTTTATACCAAAACAAAAGGCGCAGACAAAAAACGCTATATCTGCACCTTTACGGTTTATAATTTGATTTTTTTAGTTTGTCTGATTGCTCTTTTTCTCATACTTCCTCTGCATCATTAAACTTTCAGGTGTGCTGACACGTTCGTTTTCAGCCTAATGACGCAGAATATCTTTTCAAGTGTGCCGTTTCAAAACCGCAGGCGCAGCTGGGCTACGTCAAGGATTTTGGAATGGTGCAATTGGAAAAGTAGGCAAGTCAGTTAGGCGAAATATGAACGTGTCAGTACACTAGCTCCTCTGTAAATGTTGTGGAACTAATTTATGCCGACAAATCGTCGGCAAATCGCTTTTTTGTCGGCAGCTTTTAAACCTCTAAAATACTGAAAATACTTAATTTTTGCGAGTTAGAAGACAAACCGTCTCCACATGCACAGTAGCCGGAAACATATCGACACAAGCCACTTTCTCCACCTGATACCCTCTCTCCTGCAACACGACCAAATCCCGCTGCAGACTCGTCGGCTTACAGGAAATATACACCATCCGGTCCACCCCATAGCGGATGATCCGATCCAGTGCTTTTGGGTGAATGCCGTCACGAGGCGGATCAAGCACGATAAAATCTGGTTTTTCTTCGATAGTATCGAGCACTTTCATCACATCACCTGCCAGAAAATCGCAGTTCTCCAGTTCATTTTCCTTCGCATTTTCCTTTGCAGCCTCCACCGCTTCTTCCACGATTTCCACACCAATGACTTTCTTTGCCACAGGTGCAAGCATCTGTGCAATGGTACCGGTTCCGCTGTAAAGGTCGTATACAACACTGCCGCCCTCTTTCTGTAAGGCGTCTCCAATAAACTCCCGCGCTGTCTGATACAGCAGTTCCGCACCCAGTGAGTTCGTCTGAAAAAAGGAAAATGTGGAGATTTTAAATTTCAATCCTAACAATTCTTCGTAAAAATAATCTTTTCCATATAAAATGTCCGTACCTTCATCCTTCACTACATCTGCCACACTATCATTTTTTGTGTGCAGGATTCCGGCAATTTTCCCCTGCAACGGCAAGTTTTTCAGACTCTCTGCATACTCCTGCAGCATCTTTTCCTCTTCTTTTTGTTCTTCTTCTGTCATCGACTGTGGTACGATCTGCTGTTGAATGACTTTTTTTGAAAAGGACTGTGTCGTGGTCACAAGGTCGATCAAAATCTCTCCTGTCTTTTCTCCGCGGCGCACCAAAAGATGTCGCAGGTATCCGGTATGACGCATTTTATGGAAAAACGCTACGTCGCGTTTCCGGAAAAATTCCTGTGTACAGGCAAGAATCTGGTTATAATCCGCATCAACGATCTTACACTGATCGACCGTTACGATATCGTGAAAACTTCCGCGTTTATGCATTCCAAGTGTCAGCGGACCATCTTTTTCGGCATCGCCAAAGGAATATTCCATCTTATTGCGATAGCCAAACTGTTTCGGAGAAGGCTTTACCCCTTGGAATTCATAGCTGTCCGGCTCTACCACAACATCCAACAGTTCTTTTACCTGTTTTTCTTTCAATGCCAACTGTTTTTCATAAGGAAGACTTTGATAAGCACATCCGCCGCACTCCGAAAAATGTGGACAATTCGGCACATCCAGCTCATCCGGAGATTTTTCAAGCACTTCAAGTAATCGTCCCTCTGCCTTTCCTTTTCTCACTTTTTTTGCTGAAAAAGCGATTTTTTGTCCGACCAGAGCATTTTTTACCGTCGCCCTCTCGCCTTCGTCTGTCACAACCACCGCTTTATTCGGAAAATTAATTTTTTCTACCACACCTTCGTATCTGTTTCCTTTTTTCATGTTAACCTCTTTCTATTTTCATCTCTCTAGGAGCTTTTTACAAATCTTCCCGCAAGGAATAACTCCCATATACATGCAGAAAAAAAGGAGACCGGCAACACGCTCGATCCCCTTGAAAAATCAGATTTTTCTTATTTTTCTTCCACTTCTTCGTCATCGTCTTCATCATCGAAGAAATCATCATCAAAATCATCATCGAGATCATCTTCGAAATCATCCAGATAATCTGGTGTAAAGAACTGATATACGGCATACGCGATCGCTGCAACTGCTGCAACTGCACCTACGATCGCAAAAACCCAGATGAGCTTATTTTTCTTGTCCTCAGTCTCTTTTTTGTTTAACAAATCTGTCAGTTTGGCATTTGCCAGTACTTCATTAAAATCTACCTTACTCATTGTTGTCACTCCTTCTATTGTTATTTTGTACTACTCCAACTTTTTCAAACAGGTTTTCCTGTATCTTTATTATATTATAGCATACCTTTTTGGAATATTATAGGAAAAATTTGCACTTTTATAAAAATTTATGCCTTCTTCTTTTCTGCCCGTCAGGTCCACTATGTATTTTATATCGGACAGGTGATTTTCAGACTTAACCCGTCACACCTTCTCATTTATAGTTTTTCCAATTTTGCAAATCCCGCAAACATTTTTTTCGTTCCCGCTGTATCAAAATCCACGGTTACTTCAAAATCTCTCCCGCCTGCTACGATCTGCCGCACGATTCCCTCGCCAAATTTCATATGACGGACACGATCCCCTTCCTGATAGGAAAGCTCAGACATCGTTGCCGCTTTTTTCCCAAAGGATGTAACCGGCTTCATCTGACTCTGAAACGGTCTGCTTCGAAAATTTTCTTTTGCCTGTGTAAGAACGTGTGCTTTTGGCATCTCTTCCATACGGGATTTCTTTATCTCTCCCTCTAACAATTCCGACGGAATTTCTTTTACAAATCTCGAAACCCGGCTATACTGCGTCTCTCCGCGAACCATCCGCTGTCTGGCGCTTGTCAGTGTCAATTGACGCATCGCACGTGTAATACCGACATAACAGAGACGTCGTTCTTCCTCGATTTCTTCCATCTGACCGGAACTGATGCTCATATAACTCGGGAACAATCCATCTTCCATTCCGCCTAAATAAACACGTGGAAACTCCAATCCCTTTGCGCTGTGCAATGTCATTAAAACCACTCGGTCACTGCTCTCATCCAGGCTGTCAATATCTGCTACCAGTGCCACTTCCTCTAAAAATCCGCTTAATGTCGGATGTTCTTCGGATTCTTCATATGTCACCACTTTGCTGATCAATTCGTCAATATTTTCTATTCGCGCTTGGGCCTCGTCTGTTCCTTCTGCCTCTAATTCCTTCACATATCCAGTTTCATCTATGATTTCCTGAAGCAATTCGGAAATGCTGATCATCTCCTGTTTGCTGCGAAGTGCCTGTATGAACATGACAAACGGTTTCACCTTTGCTGCACCTCTTCCGATTCCCGGAATATCCTCTGCAAGCTTGAGCGCATTGTAAAAACTGATGTCCTTTTCCATCGCATACTCCTGCACCCGCCCAATCGTCGTCGCGCCGATTCCACGCTTTGGCACATTAATGATCCTGCGAACCGCCAAATCATCCCGCGCACTGGCAACTGTTTTTAAATAGGCAAGCAGATCTTTAATTTCTTTTCTCGCGTAAAAGTTTACGCCACCCACAATTTTGTACGGAATATTTGAACGTACAAACTGTTCTTCGAACAAACGCGACTGTGCATTTGTTCGGTAAAGAATCGCGCAATCCTTATATTGACAGTCCCCTCTGTTTACTTGGGACTGAATCTGATTTTTTACAAATTCCGCCTCTTCAAATGCTGTTTCAAACTGCTCAAACGTAATCTTATCTCCCGCACCATTCTCTGTCCAGAGAGCTTTCGGCTTTCGACCAACATTATTCGCGATCACACTGTTTGCCGCATCAAGAATATTTTGCGTAGAACGGTAATTCTGCTCTAACTTGATCACCTTTGCATCCGGATACACTTCCTCAAAACTAAGAATATTTTTGATATCGGCACCGCGAAACCGATAGATTGACTGATCATCGTCACCCACCACACAAAGATTCTGATATTTCGATGCCAGAAGCTTTACAAATTGAAACTGTGCCGCATTTGTATCCTGATACTCGTCGACCATAATATAACGGAATCGGTCCTGCTGCGCTTCCAATGCTTCCGGAAACCCGCGGAATAATTCCACTGTCTTCATCAAAAGATCATCAAAATCCATCGCATTATTTTTCTTTAATTCCTTCTGATATTCCATGTAGACTTCCGCCTGCTTTTTTTGAGCAAAATCCCCACCCGCATTCGCAGCGAACTCCTCCGGTGTGATCAGGTTATTCTTTGCATCCGAAATGACATTCATCAGCGTTCGTTCTTTATACAGTTTTGTATCGATCTGCAGGCGCTTACAGATTCCCTTGATCAGCTGTTTTTGGTCATCGGTATCATAAATTGTAAAATTTTTCTCATACCCCAGACATTCACAGTATCGGCGCAGAATGCGCACACAGGTCGAGTGAAAGGTTGCCACCCAGATACTTTCTGATCCATAACCGACAAGATCATCAATTCGCTCACGCATTTCCCCGGCTGCCTTGTTTGTAAACGTAATTGCCATGATATGATAGGGATTTACCCCTTTCTCTTCTATTAAATACGCGGTGCGGTATGTCAGAACTCTTGTCTTTCCGGAGCCCGCTCCTGCCAGGATCAACACCGGTCCCTCTGTGGCAAAAACTGCCTCCCTCTGCATCGCATTCAACTCTTCGTACATAATTTTTCCTTTCTTTGTATACGCGTTTTACAAAAAAGTAATTTTTACTCTTTTTTAGTCAGTTTGTTTGACTTTATTTTCGTTATTTTTATCTATTCAAACCGCTTTTATTAGTGTACTGTATCCGATAAAATTAGTCAACCCATACCGTAACGCACCGATTCATACGGCATTTCCCCTATTTTCTTTTCTTACATAACTTTATAAATTAATTTTCATTTCCTCGACACAATTTTTGTATAAAATGCTATTTTTGTAATTATTTTACAAATGCACTTTACGGAAAGAAAAATTTATGGTAATATTAGTGTCATAAAGATAGTACGTCGTTTGAAGTACTCAACGAAGTGGTTTCCCCCTAAACAGTATGAAAGTACTACCCACGGAGTTGTTTTCACCATACCCGCTTCAAACACTATGACGCAAAACATCTTTATACATGTAACTGTTATCCCTTCAAACAGATTACATAAAACTACTCCCCTGAAAATCGTCATAAAATTCACTTCATTTTCACTTTACAAGTAGTTTTGAATACTATATAATAAGTGATGAGGTGAATTTTAATGACGATGAATACGAAGGAATTTCTATCCATTCTCTTGGAAAATTTATCCCGAATTGATTATATCAAACCAGAAGATGTACCAAACATTGATTTATACATGGATCAAGTGACGACGTTTATGGATTCACAATTAGCGGATACGAAGCGGTATGAAACGGACAAGATTCTGACTAAGACCATGATTAATAATTATGCGAAAAATGATCTTCTCCCACCACCGAATAAGAAGAAATATTCCAGAGAGCATATACTGACCTTAATTTTTATTTATTATTTTAAAAATATATTGAGCATCAGTGATATTCAACAGATTTTAGGACCGATCACAGACAAATATTTTGGCACAACTTCTTCGAAAGGTCTGACAGATATTTATGAAGAGGTTTTCAGCTTAGAACACGAGGAGAGCGAACAGCTGATCAAAGATATCATGCGCAAATTTAACAAAAGCAGCGAAACTTTTGATTCCTTTCCAGAAGAAGATCAGGAATTTTTAAAAACGTTTTCCTTTATCTGTCTGCTGAGTTTTGATGTGTATCTGAAAAAAATGTTGATCGAGCGATTGATCGATCATTTTCCGAAAGAAGATACAGAGAAAAACGAGCGAAAAAAGAAAAAAGAAAAACCTGCAGAATAACCTCTGCAGGTTTTTTATTTTTCCGGATTTTCCTGAGTAGAATCCTCTTTGTGTGTTCTTGAAATTACCAGATCATATCCATCACTACCATAATTCAAACAACGATTCACACGGCTGATCGTCGCCGTGGATGCGCCTGTTTTCTCGGCAATATCAAGATACGTCTTCTTTTCCCGCAACATACATGCTACCTCATAGCGTTGCGCCATCGAAAGTAATTCGTTCACTGTGCATACGTCTTCAAAAAACTGATAACATTCTTCTTTATTTGCAAGGCTTAGAATTGCTTCAAACAGCTCATCAACCGCTTCTGTCCTTATTTTTTTACTCATTCTTCTGCTCCATTTCTATTTTCCTTTTTCACTCCATATTTTAGCACACTAAATCTTTAAAGTAAATGGTGAAACGAACCTTTTTTTTCATAGAACATATATTAAAAAAAGATTGATATAGGATGTGTCGTTAAAATGAAAAAAGAGACGCGCACCTTTTTTCTCTTACTGATCGGGTTATTTTTGATTGGCCTGGTTCTCTGTCTGATTTCTGTATTTACAGAAAAACAGACGAAAACGAAAAAAGCGGATCTGACACCTGTGACCTTAAACGAGGTCGCTCATTCCATTTTTTATGCACCGATGTATGTCGCAATCGAAAACGGAGAGTTTGAAAAAGAGGGACTGGACCTGAAGCTTGTAACCGGATTTGGTGCTGATAAAACAATGACTGCTCTTCTTTCGGGCGAAGCAGACATTGGTTTCATGGGACCGGAAACCACGGTGTATACGTATAATGAGGGAGCTTCCGATTATGCCGTTAACTTTGCGCAGTTGACACAGCGCGCCGGAAACTTTCTCGTCGCTCGTACTGAACAAAAAACATTTTCCTGGAAAGATCTCAAAGGAAAAACCGTCTTAGGCGGTCGAAAAGGCGGTATGCCGGAAATGGTATTTGAATATGTCCTGAAAAAGAATCACATTGATCCGGACAAAGATTTGAAAATTGATAAAAGTATCGATTTTGGTTCCACTGCTGCTGCTTTTACAAACGGGCTCGGAGACTACACTGTAGAATTCGAGCCAAGCGCCACTTCTTTAGAAAAATCAAAAAACGGATATATCATCTCATCGCTCGGTGTAGAATCCGGATATGTTCCGTACACAGCATTTTCTGCAAGAAAAAGTTTTCTCAAGTCGCATCCCGATGAAATCCGTGCTTTTACCAAAGCCCTAAAACGTGGTATGGACTATTGCGACTCCCACTCTGCAGAAGAAATTGCAAAGACCATCAAACCACAGTTTCCAGATGCCGATGTCGATACGATCACGACGATCGTCAAACGCTACAATGACCAAAATACCTGGAAAAAATCTTTAAAATTTGAAAAAAACAGCTATGCGCTTTTGTTAAACATTTTAACAGACGCCGGAGAACTCTCCAAACGCCCGGACTATGATGCGCTTGTCACGACAAACTACCTTCCATAATGTTTATTGTAATGCTTCTAACAGTTGTGTCATCGTTTTTTTACTGATTGGATGCCGTAGATATGGCGCGATTTCTACCATTGGCTGTAGAACAAATTGACGATTTTCCAAATCCGGATGCGGAATACAAAGCGTATCTGTGGAAAAAACGGCATCTTCGTAAAACAGAATGTCTAAATCGAGTGTCCGCGGACCCCAGTGAATCAAACGCTTGCGGTCCGCGTTCTGCTCAATTTCATGCAAAGTTTCTAATAATTCTTCTGGTGTCAACCGTGTTCGAAGCTTTACAGCTCCATTTAAAAACGTATCCTGCTCTTTATATCCATACGGCTCTGTTTCAATCAGCGTAGAAACACGTTCCACTCGAATTCCACTGCACTGGCGCAGCTGATCGACTGCCTGTTCCAGATACATTCTGCGATCTCCCATATTGGAACCGATCGAAAGATACGCTTCATTCCAGCCGCGTGTAATTTTTACAGAAACTGATTCCAGAGGAAGCCCCACAGGCGCCCACGGTTTTTTCACTTCAATCGTTACTTTTTTTAAGAGATCATACGTATCAAGCAGTGTCTTTGCTAAATGCTCTGCCACTGCCTCAATCAATTGATACGTTTGCGCCCCCATCTCTTTTGAAATGCAATGCGCCACTTCACCATAATTAATGGATTTTTCCAGTTCGTCTGTCTGCCCCGCCTGCCTGGTATCTGTTTCCATTAACGCGGATACCAGAAATTTCTGTCCAAGTCTGTTCTCTTCCGGATATACACCATGATTTGCAAATACTTCAAGATTTTCTATTTTAATCTGATCCATCATTTTTCCCTTTCTATGGACGATTTAAGATTGCTTCGGTCATACAGATTGCTCGGCGATTTTTTTCTGCATCATGCACACGCACGAACGCATATCCCTGCTCAACTGCCATCACCGTTGTCACAAGTGTCCCTTCTTCTCGTTCTGTCACCGGCAGATCTAAGGTATTTCCGATCATTGATTTACGGGATGTACCAAGAAGCAGTGGATACCCAAGGGATTTAAAATCTGCAAGATGCTTCATCACATCCAGATTCATCTCATAGGTCTTTCCAAAGCCAACCCCCGGATCGAGCATAATTTTATCGTGCGCAATACCGGCAGCTTCTGCAATTGTGACACATTTTTTCAAATCTTCATACATATCCGGTAAAAAATCCTGATAAACCGGCTCTTTTCGATTATGCATCAGACAGCAGGCTGCATCATATTTTTTTACAATTCCAGCCATTTTTTCATCATACAGAAAGCCCCAGATATCATTGACAAGATCCGCTCCCGCCTGCAAGGCTGCCTCTGCCACCCGGCTTTTATACGTATCAATGGAAACCGGCACATCGAAGTTCTTTTTGACTGCCTCAATGACGGGTGTCACACGCGAAATTTCTTCATCTTCCGTGATCTGAACATGTCCCGGTCGGGTTGATTCTCCGCCGATATCAAGAATATCCGTCCCACCGTCTAACAATTCCTGCACATGGCGCATTGCCGCATCGTATTGATCAAATTTACCACCATCAGAAAAGGAATCCGGCGTTACATTTAAAATCCCCATGATATACGTATGATGTTCAGTATCAAATGTTCTATTTCCTATTCTCATCATTTTTCCTCTTTTATCTTTCTATTCTTAAATTTCGTTTTTCCATGCTCCATTTGCAGGTGTCCTGTGCGCTGCAGGCATAACAGGACCTGGCTGCTTTATCCGCATCATATAAGAGTGCCGCAAACGTTCCTGTCTCTTTCTGTTCCCGATGTCCTGCGATTCCCTCACAAATAAATTGTGTCTCTTGTCCGCAAAATCCATACTTTGGCAACAGCTTTTCTGCGATCTCCACACTTGCCGCCTCATGCGGTGTGCCGTCTCCATACTGAAGGGACCGTCCGATATCATGTAAAAATGCTGCCGCGTACACAATTTCTTTTTCATAAGGCAGATGTTTTTCTAACACGGCAATCCACATCAGACGCGCTACATCAAGAAAATGAGACAGATCATGTCTGCAATAGATCCGTGTCTGTTCTGCTTCTTTTATTTTTTGCAGACACTGCTGATACTCGCTATCATGAAACAATTGATTCAGACGCTCCATATCTACCTCCCCACCATACGAAGCACCGTATCCTGCAAATGAAGGTCCGCTTCAAAAATCCCTCTTGTCGCTTTTGTCACGGTCTTACTTCCGGGCTTTTTGATTCCGCGCATTGTCATACACATATGTTCCGCTTCTGCTAACACCATCACACCTTTTGGATCAAGGCATGACATCAATGCATCTGCGATCTGTCCGGTCATCTGCTCCTGAATCTGCAGTCTTCTGGCATATACTTCCACCGTCCGTGCCAGTTTGCTCAAGCCCACAACCTTTCCGTTTGGTATATATGCGATATGCACCACACCATAAAACGGTAGCATATGATGCTCACACATAGAATAAAATGTAATATCTTTTTCCAACACAAGCTCATCATGATCCACAGAAAATGTTTTTTTCAAATGTTCTTCTGCCTGTTGTTCCATCCCGCCGCACAACTCTTCATACATGCGCGCAATGCGGTCCGGTGTTTCTACCAATCCCTCTCTCGTCGGATCCTCTCCGATTCCCTCAAGCAGCAACTGTACTGCTTCTTTTACTTTTTTCTTATCGACCATTTTATCTTCCTTTCTTTTCCTCACCAGTATCCATCAATTCCATTAGGTTTCCCAGATAAGAAAGCGAACCAAATGCAATGACCGCCGCTTTTTCCTTTTGAGCCCTTGCATAGGCTTTTTTCAATGCTTCCTGCAAAGAATCTACGGATTCTGCTGATACCTCGTTTTCCATCCACAACTGCCGTAATTCTTCTTTCGGAAGTGTTCTCTCTGCATTTGGGAGATCGATGGTATAGATATAAGAAAAACTGTCTTTCAGCATTTTTACCATTTTTTCAGAATTCTTATCCCGAAATACGCCCATGATTCCGATCCTTTTTTGTTCTGGCAGATAATAGTCGAGATTTTCCAACAAACGCTTTGCTGCATCCGGATTATGTGCGCCATCTGCGATCACGACGGGATCCTTAGATAATACACTGAATCTGCCCCGCCACTGCGTCATTCGCATGCCTGCCTCCACCGCTTGTTTTGAAATGTCTATCTGTTTTCTTTGAAGTGCTTCGATTGTTTCGATGGCAAGTGCTGCGTTTTCCTGCTGATAGCAGCCTGGCATCTGTAGTTCTATCTGATATTCTTTATAAGAAATTTTCTGTTCAAACAATGTATTTTGTTCCACTCGAATCTGATTCTTTTCCACCTGAATCCATGGACATCCTGTCTGTCTGGCTTTCTTCTGCAAAATTTCTTTCACTTCGGCTGTCTGAGGTGCACTGATCACAGCTGCTCCCGCTTTTATTATTCCCGCTTTTTCCTCGGCGATCGCGCGAAGGCTGTCTCCCAATACATTTTGATGATCCAGACTGATCGATGTAAAAACACAGGCAATGGTATTTTTTACGATATTTGTTGCATCCTGCATTCCTCCCAATCCGGTTTCCAAAACAACGTAATCGCACTGTTTCTCTTTAAAATACAAAAAAGCCATTGCACACTCGATTTCAAATACACTTGGTGCCTGTCCGATTTCTGTGAACACCTCTTTTGCCGCCTTGCGCACTCGCATTGTCAAATCAGCATACGATTCTTCTGAAATCCACGCTCCATTTATCTGAATTGTCTCCCGCCTGCCGCTTACAGCCGGAGATGAAAAAGCTCCCGTTCGGTATCCGCTTTCGTGTAACACATTTGACAAATACGACAAAACGGATCCTTTTCCATTTGTTCCCGCTATCTGAATAAAGGTCAGCGACTCCTGTGGCTGTCCTAATTTTTGCAACAAGCACCGAATCCGCTCTAATCCCGGAATCCTTCCTCTTTTGGCTTCGTGATCCAGATAGTTCTCTGCCTCTTTATATAACATCATTTTGATCGTTACTTCCTTTCCTCTTCACACTTTCCCCATTTTAACACAATTTTTTCATATCGAAAACCGTTTTTGGGAATTTCTTTTATTTCTTAATTTTAAATTCGCTTTATATGGGCGTATGCATGAATGATTCCAGAAGTTGATTATTTTTTTTTTCTATGGTATACTGTTTCTAATTCAGAAAATTTTGCTGCTACTACAAAATTTAAGAAAAGAGGGAAGAACTTTGATAAAAACAAATGAATCCGCTGAAAATTATCTGGAAACGATTCTGATTTTAAGCAAAAAACTACCGGTTGTTCGCTCCGTTGATATTTCTGTTGAGACAGGATATAAAAAATCAAGTGTAAGCGTTGCCATGAAACATTTGCGAGAAAAAAATTACATAACTGTCACTGATGCTGGTTTTATTTATCTAACGGACTCTGGGAAAGCAATTGCCGATATGATTTATGAACGCCATCTGTTTTTGTCAAACTGGCTGATTTGCCTGGGTGTAGACGAAAAAATAGCTACAGAAGATGCCTGTAAAATTGAGCATGTTATCAGTCCCGAAAGTTTTGATGCGATCAAAACTTTCGTAAAAAATGCAGAACATAATAAATAAAAAAGAGCGGAAACGCTCTTTTTTATTTGGAAAATCCGATTTTATCCACCATGATATCTCCCTCTGTCTGTGTTTGAAAGCGAAGAGATACTTTTACCAGATGCCGGACATCCGTATTATTTTTCGACTGTACTGCTTCCCCGCTTTTTGTCCGAACATCTGCAATCGGTATACGAATGGTCTGCATCGGATATTTATATGTTTGTATGTGACACAAACTCTGTATTTTTGATGATTCAATCGCAAATGGTGAATGAATCCACATATAAGCGGAAAGCGGCAATATCGTTTCATGATCATCCATATCCGTAAAAACTACCTGCGCTGTCTGTAACGCTTTTTCTCCTATATTTGTATCTTTTTGCCTCTGAGAAATATCGAACTGAAGATATTCTCCTGTTGCATCATATTCATTAAATTTACACGTATAGGTTGGAGCTTTTTGTGCATTTTTCCATTTTAAATGTAACACATGATTTCCACAAATCTGATAGATTGAATCCTCTGAAAACGAATACGTTTCTTCTCCCCAAAGCGTGGTATGCTCCGCTAACGCCGTCGCACCCGCAAATGTTCCTTCTTTTGCTCCTGTGATCAGATTACTGTCTTCCTCAAAATCTGCCAGATTCTGATAGGTACTATTTTGATACTGCTGGCTATACACTGTTTTCGGCAATTCCTCCTGATAGGCCGCATAATCCCAAAATAAATTTGCAAATCTGGTATCGCCCCGTAACGTTACATCCAGAAAAATTTTGGTAAATATTTTTAGCAATCTTTGTTGTTCTTTTTTCGGCATCAGCTGCGCCGTATTCAACCCTGATGCAAACGGCTGTAGTGTATCGGTACTTCCCCATAGGGAATTGAATTGACCATGGTTCGCGCCTCCAATGAGAAGTGCTGATTTAAATTCTGATTTTCTTCCACGAAACGTTATATTTTCATAGGTATCCAGTCCCGGAAAAGTCGTGACATCCTGGTCTTCCGCTCCCTGCAGCACCAGGTAACTAATATCTTTCAATGCGACCTCATGATCTGCCGGATTATATTGCCCGGAAGTTGGCGCAATGGCAAGCAGTCCTTCTATTGAAAAACGGTATGGCAGCAGACGATTTCCATTTCCCGGATAGTGCGACTGCTGGCTGAACAAAGCTGCATCAACGATTGCCTCTCCACCGCGTGAATGCCCTGCAAGCGCGATCTTGTCTGCATTCATTTTCTGATACAGCGGTGTACTTGGATCACGATTAAACGAAAGAACCTGCTTTATATTTTCTAATAATAAGATGGCTCTTGCATCATTCTCCTGCGACACTTCTTCAACCAGACCAGAATTTAATGCATTTTCATCTACTGTTACCAGTACATACCCATGAGATGCCAGATATTTTCCAAGATATTCATACCCTTCATAGGATGCCGTCCATCGCTCATGCTGTCCATGAATCAAAAATAAAACCGGACAGTTTTTTTCATTCTGTGGGAAGTAAATATTTCCCCTCAATGGTATTTCCTTTAAAGAAAAACCATCCTCCCATTCGCGCATTTTTTTGGTCCACCCTGTATAACCATTTACATACGGAGAAAGATCCGCTGTCACCGATTTCAGATTTGCACTTTTCTCTGTCCCATAGGTAAGCATAGCGGTATTCATTGTACCTTCCTCAACGGTCTTTTGAAACGACTGCACTTCATTTTCTTTGAGATGCGGTGTCGTGCGAACTTCCTTTTTCCAAGCTGTTTCTTTCAAAAGATGCGTTTCCTGCCAGTGCGAATCGATTCCGTCACCTGTCAGAAAAAGAACTGACACCAGAACCCCAATGCCGGAAATTGTCAAAATAATCCACAACACGATCGATCGCTTTCTCTGATAAATCTGGTAAAAAAGTGTTCCCGCAAACACAATCGTTACAGCTGATATTGCTATAGAAAGTGCCATTGATGGAAAAAATAACCCTTGTTTCACATGCGACTGGTCTAACACTGCCATCACTTCCGCTGTGACCACCAATAAATACAGCATCCACACGGTCCATTCCCGAAACAACTTTCGAATCAGAAACGCTCCCCCCTGTAACAGTGCATATACCAACACTCCAATCCCCAACATTCCGATCAATGAAATCACTACCGAAGATGTTGCGACAGAAGTTATACTTTGTACCCAGAAAGCAGTTGATATACTGCAGCAGATTCCCATTCCCTGCTCCACGCTTTCTCTTCCTGTTCTTTTTTTGCTGTGAAACAGCTGTTTCATATGTATTGTGTCCTCCTGTTCTAAACCATTTTCACAGTTTACTGACACAATTTCAAAAATTTCCAAAATGCCATACGGCCTTTTTTGTCTCGCTTAAATACGCCGGCATCTTCTAATACTTGTAAAAAAACGAGACCTGTCTCTTTTTGTAAAATTGTGTGTATTGTCTCATTATTTACTTTATCATATTTTAATAAAAATGTATCCACCCAATCGGCGTGTTTTTCACAAAGTACATCCTCTCTCAGATCTTTTTTCTCCAAAACTGCCTGTTCGATCGCTTTTAACTCGTTTTTTAACCGAGACGGCAATACCGCCAATCCCATCACCTCGATCAAACCGATATTTTCTTTTTTGATATGGTGCAGGGACGCATGTGGATGATACACGCCCAACGGATGTTCTTTTGTCGTAATGTTATTTCGAAATACAAGATCCAGCTCAAAATTTTCCCCACGTTTTCTTGCAATCGGAGTAATCGTATTATGCGGCTGCTGATCTGTTTCTGCAAAAATAAAAACCGATTCATCCGTATAAGTACGCCATATTTGCAAAATATGATCCGCAAGCTCTACTAAATCTTTTGGTTCTTTCGCCGACAGACGCAACACCGACATCGGCCATTTTACGATTCCTGCCTTTACCTGTGGGTACTTTGGGAACAAAACCTCCTCTTCAATCGGTGCCTGTGTCATCGGAAAAACATCCAATCCCCCTTGAAAATGTGCATGACTTAAGATCGAACCTCCGACAATCGGAAGATCCGCGTTCGATCCAATAAAATAATGTGGGAATTTTTCCACAAATTCTAACAATTTTGCGAAGGTCATCCGATTGATCTCCATCGGTGTATGTGCTTCCCCTAACACGATACAGTGCTGCGGATAATATACATACGGCGAATACTGTAGATACCACTGCTCCTTTTGCAGTGTCACCGGAATCAGGCGATGATTCTGTCTCGCCGGGTGATCGAGTCTGCCCGCATATCCTTCATTTGTCCGACATAGCTGGCACAATGGGTATTGTGTCACTGAAGCGCTTTTTGCGGCCGCAATCGCACGAGGATCTTTTTCTGGTTTGGAAAGATTAATTGTAATGGTAAGTGGCCCATATGGCGTATCGGTCTGCCAAATTTCATCTTTTTTGATCCGATATCGACGAATATAATCGCTGTCACAACTCAATTTATAAAAAGCATCTGTTGCTTCTTTGGGACTCTTTTCATATTTTTTTTGAAATTCGCGAATCACTTCTGACGGGCGCTTCGTTAAAATTCCCATAAGCTTTGTATCAAACAGATCTCGCGCTGTCACTGTATTTCCCTGTGTCAGGCCTTTTTCTATCGCTGCATCTGTCAACACCTCAAGTGTTTCTTCCAGCATTTCTTCAGCCTGCTGTTGTGTCATTGTCGGAATCTTTAACAGTTTTTGGCTCTGCTCTTCTGAGAATTCTGCCATCTGCAGCTCTTCAAGCAGTCGATTTGCCGCCCATACTGTATCTTCTTTTTCCAATAAACCGGTAGAAACTGCGTAATCCACCAGCCGTATCATTTGATCTTGTACCATTTTCTCCCCCTCGTTCTTTTCTAATCAATTCTCTGTGGACCGCCTCCGATTTTCACCGCATAAAAATCTGCTGCATATCCGATTTTTTTCTTGTATGCAGTCCCTACTTGATCCATAAACGTCAGAACTTCTTCATCTTTCACCAGGCTGACCGTACAACCACCAAAGCCGGCTCCCGTCATTCGTGATCCAATGACTCCATCCAGTTTCCATGCCTCTTCTACCAGCGTATCCAACTCAACGCCGGTCACCTCATAATCATCTCTAAGAGAAATATGAGATTCATTCATCAACTGTCCAAATCGATGTAAATCATTATTCTGAAGTGCTTTCACTGCCTCAATTGTCCTTTGATTCTCATATACTGCATGTTTTGCACGCTTTAAGCAGTGTTCTTCTTTAATGCTGCTTTTATACATTTCAAACATCTCAATACTCAAATCTCCCAGTGTATTGATTCCTATGACCTCTCCGATCTGCGCTAAGGCACTCTCACATTCCGCCCGACGTTCATTGTACTTTGAATCCCCAAGTCCTCTCTTTTTATTACTGCAGGAAATCAATAATTTTACCCCGTCTAATTTGACCGGTGTATATGTAAAATCCAATGTCGCTGTATCCAAAAACATTGCCTGTCCTTCTTTTGCCATCGCAATTGCAAATTGATCCATGATTCCACAGTTTACGCCATTATACTGATTTTCTGCAAACTGTCCGATCTTAGCCAGATCCAGGTTTGTAACATCAAAGCCAAAATAATCTTTTAAAATATACCCTGTCAACACTTCCACCGATGCGGAAGAAGATAAGCCAGATCCATTTGGAATATTTCCATATAATAACAGATCCATTCCCTGCTCTGGTTTTATGCCTTTTTCCCCAAACGCCCACAAAACTCCCTTCGGATAATTTGTCCAATCAGCATCTTCTGACGGTTTCAGATCATCCAACGAGGATTCTATGATCCCTTTCTGTTCAAAATTCATCGAATAAAAGCGTAATTTCCGATCATCTCTTTTTCGAACCATGCCATAGGTTCCGATCGTCAATGCACAAGGAAATACATGCCCTCCATTATAATCTGTGTGTTCCCCGATCAGATTGACTCTCCCCGGCGCAAAATACAAGCGAATCTCTCCTTCTTTTCCAAATATTTCTTCAAATTTCTGACGCATTTGTGTTTTGATCTGTTCCATATTTACCCTCCAACCTGAATTTTGTTTCTCTTTATCTTTTAATCTAATTATAATTATTTTGCCTTTCTTTTGCAACACAAAGACCTACAATCGCAACATTCTGAGTTCGATTTTGCAACAAAAATACCACATATGGAATGTTTCTTTTTCCATATGTGGTATTCCTTTCTTCTTTATTTCAGCATCAATCGTCTGCAGGCGGTCCCAGCTCCACCTGCTCATCCTCCACATCCGATTGCGTTGTAGTCTCTGTCTCTGTGTCCGATCCCATCTCTGTTGATTCCTGTCCGGATATATCTGTTTCTGATTCTGAGGATTCTTCCTCTGTCTTTCCACCTAATTCATAGACCAAAACCGGATCTCCCTCCTCTATGGAATTAAAGATTTTCTCTGCGGCCCATGGTGGCAGATTGATACATCCGTGCGAACCATTTGTTTTATAAATGTTTCCTCCAAAACTGTCTCTCCAGTCTGCATCATGCATGCCGACATTATTACAAAACGGCATCCAATAGGCAACCTTTGTACTATAATCAAATCCCGGACGCCCACCAAGTGTCGCATTTCTTTCCTTATAAGTAAGGGAATACGCTCCTGTCGGTGTATCATAGTTCTTCGAGACATTTCCGGATACAAAGTCCGATTCTGTTACCAGTACTCCATTTTTATAAAAATATAAATGCTGCGCCGTCAGATTGATCTCCACATACGTATCTCCATAATCATTTACTCCAAAGCTGGCAGCACGCTGCTTATACACGGGTTCTCTTGTAACTGTTTTTCCTTCCTGAATATCCGAAAGAAGCTGTGCTCGTTCTCCCTCTGTATCAATCCACCATCCATAATCTCCGTTCGTGATCGTAACCGTTGTTCCATATGCTGTCTTCAATGTTTTTGGATGAAAGACCGTATTATGATTCGATGCAAGTTCTTTTACAAATTGACTCAAAAGATCATCCCGTACTGTCACCGAATAGTCATCTTCCACTTGCAGCCATTGATGAATCGTATCACCTTTTAATGTCTCTGTCTCCTCTCCGAATGTATAGGTAATCGATGCACTGGTATACGTATTCAATGTCTGACAAGTCCGTTGCAGATTTTGATCACCTTCTGTCAATTTCGGTCTTTGATAACATTTTTCTTTTTCCAGAGAAATCTGCTCCTGCAATCCAAGTACCGCTTCGTCTATAACCTTAAGCAATCGTTTTCTTTTTATTTTATTTCCCTGAACTTCCGGCATGATCTTATACCCATTTTTTTCGTTATACTCTGATATAAATGCATCCTGAGGAGCAGTCTGTCCTTTTCCCATGCACGTAAGACTTTTCACCGTTTTTTTCATTTTCTCTTTGTCATATGATACGGTTGTTCGGGATTCTAATTCTGTCTTGTGAAACAGCGCTGAAATCCATGCATACTCATTCTGCTTTTTTAGCATTCCTTCGATCGATCCGTTAAATACCGGTTTCAGACCAATCTGTTCCCCATTGATCTGCTCACTTTTTCCCTCTCTTAGTTCTAATGTAAGCGTGTAATCACTTGCCTGCCTGCGAATGATATTTTTTACTTCTTCTGCAGTCTTTCGTGATGATTCAATCCCATTCACTGTTGTATTTGGCAGGAAATGACTCTGAAAATAAAATGATACCCCTAAATAGACACCTAGCAATGCCAGAATCACGATCCCCGCTGTGATCAAAATCTTTTTCCTGTTCATTTGTACTTTTAACCCTTTCTGTTGAATTTTGTCTTATTTTATTATAAATTACCTTTCGTCTTTGTCAAGGAGTCAAACCAATTTGTAAAGAAATCTTAAGAAACCATCTATGAAAAAACTATGAAAAAAATCGAATCTACGTTGTCCTTTTTTTTGGGCTATGATATAATCAACGAATAAATATCGAATTAAACACATATATGATTAAAGAGAGAAGGGGATTCTTGTGCGTTCGATGAAAAATTTTTTAAAGAAATACGGGCATGCATGGCTCTTACTTTATATGTTGCTCTACTTTCCATGGTTTCATTATCTGGAAAAGACTGTCACCACAAAGTATCATGTGATTCACATGGACATCGATGATCTGATTCCATTTAATGAATACTTTATCATTCCGTATTTTTTATGGTTTGCTTATGTTGCTATTGCTGTTGCATATTTCTTTTTTTATGACAAAAAAGATTACTATCGACTCTGTGGATTTTTGTTTACCGGAATGACCATCTTTTTGATCATCTCCACGGTATATCCAAACGGTCACCATTTGCGTCCAACACAATTTGCACATGACAATATTTTTGTCAACATGGTGAAACAATTATATCTGGCTGATACACCGACAAACTTGTTTCCGAGTATCCATGTTTACAACTCTCTAGGGGTACATATCGCGATTTCACACAATGAAGCACTGCGAAAAAAGAAATGGATTCAATATGGCTCTTTCATTTTAATGGTTAGTATTATTCTTTCAACTGTTTTTTTGAAACAGCATTCCATGTTTGATGTGATCACCGCATTTGTGCTCGCTCTGCTGATGCATTCGGTTGTATATGGACGTGATTTCAACTTCAATCGCGGGCACGTTGTTATCAAACAATCACATGATCTATAAAAAAAGAACGATCACTTATTTTTTCGGTGATCGTTCTTTTTTCCTTATAATGTTTCTACTTCTTCTAACCATAGAGACGCGCACGCATCACTCGGCATACGAAGATCTCCACGTGGAGAAACTGCTACCGTTCCGACTTTTGGTCCATCTGGCAGACAGGAACGTTTAAACTGTTGTGCAAAAAATCTGCGAATGAATGTCTTTAACCATTTTAAAATGACCGCATCCTCATATTTCCCCGCAAACGCATACAACGCAAGACGATAAATTTTTTCCGGTGAGCTGCCACAGCGCAGCATCTGATACAAGAAAAAATCATGCAGTTCATATGGTCCGACAAGATCTTCTGTCTTCTGCGAAATTTTCCCCTCCTCCGGCGGCAGTAATTCCGGACTGACCGGTGTGTCTAAGACGTCATATAAAATTTCTGCCAAGTTCTTTTCTCCACAGGTGTCCGCATAATATTGAACCAAATGACGGACCAGCGTCTTTGGAATCGAACAGTTTACCGCGTACATAGACATGTGATCGCCATTATATGTCGCCCATCCCAATGCTAATTCGGATAAATCCCCAGTTCCAATGACCATACCACCGTTTTTATTGGCAAGATCCATTAAAATCTGTGTCCTCTCCCGTGCCTGTCCGTTCTCATAAGTCACATCATGCACAGATGCATCCTGTCCGATATCACGAAAATGAACATTTACTGCATCACAAATGTTCACTTCGATAAAATTCGCCCCCAGACATCGAATCAGATTCACTGCATTCTCATAGGTGCGGTCTGTCGTTCCAAATCCCGGCATCGTCACTGCATCAATTCCCTCACGTGAAAGCCCCAAAAGGTCGAATGCCCGCACAGTAACCAAAAGTGCCAGCGTCGAATCAAGTCCTCCTGAGATACCGATCACTGCATGTTTGCAGTGCGTATGTGCCAGACGTTTTTTTAATCCTTCCGCCTGTATGCGCAAAATTTCCTCACAGCGTTTTTCTCTTTCTGATTTTTTTCCTGGAACAAACGGTGCCGCGTCTACAAAGCGTGTCAATTTTGTTTCTTCCACCTGCAGTGGGAACGAGATGTTCTGATAGTCTTGTGCATTCTGCCCAACAAATGTCGTCATTCTCCGTCTTTCCGCATCTAAACGTTGTACATCTATTTCCGAGTAAAGAATTCCTGTAGAAAAACGCTTTGCCTCCGCCAACATACTTCCGTTTTCTGCAATGAGATTATGACCAGAAAAAACTATATCCTGTGTTGATTCTCCATTTCCTGCTGTCGCATAAATATACGCGCTCAAAAGACGTGCAGACTGACCGGCAACCAGATCCCTGCGATACGCATCTTTTCCTGTAATCTCGTTGCTGGCAGACAGATTTACAATACAGTTTGCACCAGCCAGCGCATGGCGAATACTCGGCGGTTGCGGTACCCACAGATCTTCGCACAACTCCACGGCAATTCGAAGATTCGGAAGCGTTTCGCACAAAAAGATCAGATCCGTTCCCATCGGTACTTCCTGTTTTCCCAGATAAACCGGCTTCATATGTGCACTTCCTGGTGTAAAATGTCGTGCCTCATAAAATTCACTGTAATTCGGCAGAAACGTTTTTGGAACAATGCCGTGTATCGTTCCATGGCTGAATACGGCTGCCACATTATATAGTTTTCCGTCAACTTCGAGTGGTAGTCCGACAAACACGATCGCATCACACTGTTTCGTTTCCTCCACAAGTTCTAACAATTGCTCTTTTGCGCTTCGCAGCAGCAATTCCTGAAAAAAGAGATCCCCACAGGTATATCCTGTCAGGCAAAGTTCCGGCAAAACGATCACTTTTGCACCGTTTTTCGCTGCTTTTTGAATCGCCTTTTTACAGACTTCCTTATTGGCTTTCGAATCTGCGACTTTGATATCCGGTGTAACGGCGGCAACTTTTACAAATCCCTGTTTCATTTACAACATCTCCTTCAATTCCTCTATGCTAAATGTATAGTTCGTATTGCAAAAATGACAGTTCACTTCAATCGGTTTCTGGTCTGCAATGATTTCTTTCAATTCCTTTTTTCCAAGACTGATCAACGCCTTTGAAACACGTTCTTTTGAACAGTTACAGGAAAACGCAGTCGGTATCGTATCTGTAAATTCCAGACCGAATTCACCTAAGATCTGCTCTAAAATCTGCTCAGGAGTCATCCCTTTTTCCAGTAAATCTGTAACAGAATGAACTTCACTGACTTTCTGTTCTAACTTCTCCACCACTTCTTCCTCCGCAAACGGCATAAGCTGGATAATAAATCCACCTGCCCGGCGTACTGTCTGGTCTTTATCAACCAAAACACCTAATCCTACTGCGGAAGGAACCTGCTCAGACGCTGCAAAATAATAGGTCAGATCATCCCCGATCTCTCCGGTCTGCAGCTGTGTCGTACCCACATATGGCTCTTTTAAACCAAGGTCTTTGATCACGCGCAGTGTCCCCGGTCCGACGATTCCTCCAACATCTAGTTTTCCTACCGCATTCAGTGGCGGATATAACTGCGTAACATTTGCAAATCCTTTTACATTTCCTTTTGCATCCGCAGTCGCTGTAATTCCCTGTACCGGTCCTTCTCCCATAACCTGCAGAGTAAGTAGATCATCTTCTCCCTTCATCATGGTCCCCATCATGGCAGCTGCCGATAACAAACGTCCTAATGCCGCGGTTACAACCGGACTTGTATCATGTCGTCTGTGTGCCTCCTCCACAAGATCTTTTGATGTAATGGCAAATGCACGGATCTGTGCATCTGCTGCTGTTGCTCTTACAATATAATCACTCATTTTTTTCTCCTATCTTTTTTTCGCTATGATATACATTCTCTCACATGCATCAGTCACCGGATCATGCGTTGTGACATTGTATGCCGTCACAAATTGAAGCCCGCCTTCTTTCAGGCATGCTTTGACGGTCTCCAACTCATATCCTCGCTGGTAATGCACCTCGGCAAACCTGCGGAACAAATCGCCGTCCTCCTGCATAAAAAATGTCAGATCATATTCATTGATCTGCTCCTCTTCATCATAATAATTTTCCCAGATAAAGCTCGCTGTATCCCGTACTTCACTGATCGTTGTTTCTCCGATCAAATCCCGATATTTGTGAATCGTATTCAGATCAAAGATGAACACGCCTCCCAACCGAAGTGTCTCCTTCACATGTGAAAAAACTGACACGAGATCCTGCTCGTCCAAAATGTAATTCAGACAATCACAAATGCTGACACAGGCATCCATTTCTTCACAAAGTTCCAATTCACACATATCCTGCTGCAGATATAAGATCGAATTCGGATTATCTTGACTGCACGCTATCTCTAGCATCTCTTGTGACAGATCAATTCCTGTCATCTGATACCCCGCCGCCGCAAGCAGGCGCGTCATCTTCCCTGTGCCACACCCGAGCTCTGCGATTTTTCCTTCTTTAATTCCATATTCCTGCAATAATCCGATCAGATACCGGCTCCATTCTTCATAAGGCACATTGTCCATGAACATATCATAACATTGTGCAAAACTGGTGTATGCTTGCATATTTCCTCCACTACTTCCATATCTGTCCATTTTTTAAACTGTAATCATACTAACAATTTTTTTACAGAAAAGCAAGCATCCGTTATTGATTATTTCTGCAAAAACCCGTATACTAAAAAATAGATTTGCCTAAAGGAGGACTTTTTTTGAAACAACAGCCAAAAACAATCGCGCACTGCATACAACAGGTATGCTTTCGCAATCTATTTTCACCAACCGTATATTTGATCATTCTTTTTTTTGTCTGGTTTTTATTTCCGTTCAGTGATCTGCTTTTTCCGCATCAGCTTTCCAAAACAGACCATTTAAAAGAACTTTATCATCAGAATCGGCTCTATGTAGACGTAACGCTTCAAAATCTTTTATTTTCCGGTTACACCTGCACTTTTGACGGAGATAATAAAGGGTATTATTACTATACTACCTACGATAATGAAGTTGTTTTTGTATTACTCTCGCCAAAAACATGTGAAGAGGGCATTTCCAAAATAGAAAAACTTCGGTTTTGTGGTGTGATCAACCACAATACCAAAAATTTTCGCGAAATGCTAACGGAGCTTTCTCAGGATCTAGATTGGACCAAGGAGGGAATGAAAAGTCATGTATCCTCTTATTTCATCAACGAACCAGATTTTCGCTCTGGTTCTACTGGATTGTTTTTGCTTTTTTATTTTGCGAGTGGTGCCTATGCGCTGTTTTCTCTCCTCACAAACGCTTTTTACGTTCTGTTTCCTACCCAATCTCCGCCCTGTCGACGATTGGGTCGCTATGGAAAAGCCACTCTTTTATTTGCGCAGGCTGAAGAAGAACTTGCAGCAAGCCCCTATCTTGCCTCGGAAGATCTCTTTGTGACAGAACACTATTTTATTGCACTTTGTAATGACGGAGTCGTAATCCTTCCGATTCAAAAAATCCTTTGGATTTACAAATACTCCGGCATGCACAAATTCTTAAAACATTATTTTCGTATTACATACCGACTGCATATTTCTGCTGCAAACCATGTCGATATCCGATGTCCGCAAAATACAGAGACGGATATCGAACAGATCATGGCTGCCCTGTCCGCCGAAAATCCTAACATATTAATAGGATTCTCGGAAGAAAACAGAAAAAAATTAAAAGAAATAAACGGTAAGACCCCTTAAGATCTTACCGTTTTTCTTTTCTATTTCTAGTGTTTTAGGATAAAAGGTTCACGAAAAATTCTTTAATTGCTTCCCAAACAGACTGGAACCAATTACTGATGCTGCCATCTTCGTCAAGCGCAGCTATCTTATCATAAATCTCACTTGCCTGCTGTTTGAGTCGTTCCGAATCAATATCCAGATCTTTCACTTTTCCCATCAGTTTTGCAACTTGATCTAACTGCTCGTCTGTCAGACTCAGATCAAATTGAGACTGTGCATCTTTTACAATATCTTCAATCTCTTCCTGGGATAAAGAATTGCTCCCGGCATCTGCAATTTTTTGTTTTACATATGCCATATAATTCTCTACCTGCTGGGAATCCTGCTTATTCGCTCCTTTTGCATCACCGGCTTCTATGGAACCTGTCACAACCATTTCATTTAAAGCTGTGTCGATATTCTCTTTCGGCATTTCCTCACCAGTAATTTCTTGATAAGCTTTAATAATTCCTACCAAAGCAGCTGTTCCGGATATCGGAAATGGACCTGCTACAATAATATCCGCATCCTCTACGCCAGCCGTTACCAACGCATTTTTATACATTCCAACCGTACAATAAGAAATATTATACGTAGAAATATTCAAACCGGATCCCTTGTCTTTTTTGGCGATCACAATTGATGATAATGCCTTTGTTCCAATCTTATCCGCGGAAATATAATCCCCCAGATACTCATGCTCTTCCTGATTTGTTACATACTGTACATCATAATTTCCCAAATCAGCCGGTGCAATACCCATCAATGCTAAGACCGTATTTTTCTGATCTTGTGTCAGATTTTCTCCTAATGCCAGATATGGTTTATCCGATGCATCAATCGTTACCTGATCTGTATTATCCGATACATCTGCGTCAGAAGCTTCTGTCTCATCTGAACTTATCGTGTCATCAGCAGAAAAACCACCACTTACTTCTGCATAAGTCTGTGTCACCGGCAGCAGACAACACACCACTGCCATACCTGTTGCAATCCATTTTCTCCAGTTCATTCTTTTCTGTCCTTTCTATGTCTGTTTTCAGTCCTTAAACTGCTTCCTCTTCATCCTGCATATCTTTATATACCTGATGAATACTTTCTGAGATTGTTTCATATATGTTCTCTAATCTCTGCATGACTTTCTGCTGCTCCATAAATGTCTCACCGGCAGAAATCATTTGCTGCACGGCTTGTTGATGATGCTCGGAAGTTGCCCTTTCTGCATCTAATACTTCTTCGATACCTTCAATTGCATCATGAATATCCCCATTCGGATCAAAGTGAAACATAATTTCGTCTTTTGCTTCTTCCGACTCAGATGACTCATGTTCCTCTAAAGGCTCATCATCGTCTTCCTCCTCATCATAATCTGCATCTTCCAATTTTTCTTCCTCTTCTTCGTCTTTTTCTTCCGGCACTTTCTCCAGCTTCGGTTTTTCAGATTCTTTCGACTCGGATTCATCGCTTGCACTGCCATAATATTTCTCATATTCATCGTCAAAGTCATCACTGTCATTCTCATAAGTTTCTTCATAGTCATCACCATAACGACTACCGTAACTTTCTGTGAAGGAACCTCTGTCCGCTTCTTCCCCAAACGAATAGGAAAGTGACGCTGCACCATCCGAGGCCTCTTCCTGCTCTTTCAAAAAGTGCTCCAAAAGCTCTGTCTGTCCTTGTACACATTCCGCCAGATCATCTACCCGTTCTCGTGTTTCATCCATCAGCTCAGAAAACGTATTAAAAATTTCTAAAATGCTTTTGGTCGTCTCTGTGTAATCTTCAGACAACGAACGCACATCCTCCGCTGCCCGGATCAACTTTCTTCCACGTGGTCCTACTTTTCCTGCTTCCACAGCAGCATTCAATGAATTAACACTCATCTGATCATCGATTCGCTCAATTGATTTCACCAGATCCGACATATCCTGATAAGTATCCTCGTATTTCCGATCCAGTGAGGAAAGTCTTTTTTGCGGACTATCCGCAAGCTTGCTTTTTTCTACGATCTCGCGAAGCTGATCCATCTGCGCTTCACTTATACCCGATGTTGAAGTTTGTTCCTGCATATCAATGAGCTCAGCCTGCTTTTTTAAAACGATAACGATTTTTTGCAAAGTCTTTGTGATACTGTTATTTACATTCTGTGCGCCTTTTATGGCTTCTACAACTTTGGTAAGCTCCTGATCCTGCTGAGCGCTGCCTGTTGTCAAACGTTCAAAATTATCCTCAATATCATCCCGATTTTCTTCTAATTTATCAAACACTTTCTGATAGCGGTCTAACATCGATGCACGTCGTTTCATCAGCACTTCTTGTTCCTCTTTTTTTCGTTTATCCTTCTGACTCCTAAACATGATTCATCCTCCCCTGTCAAAACATGCTCTTTCTTTTAATTGTAACTTTTTTCCTAGCTTTTCGCAACATTTTTCTTACAATTTTTCGAAAAAATATATGAAAAAAGTACTAACAATAATTTTGAATCACAATTTGCACTGAACGCTGTCCACCGTACTCATTAATAGTCGGATAATACACAAAAGACAGTGCGATCTGGTTTTTCTCTCCCCGGCATAAAGCATCCACCTCACGCTTTCCGAACTTCTCCTCCACATATCGGAAAAATTCATCCACATCTCCGAAATACACAGCTTCCATGATTCCAAGATTTTTCATACGGATTTTCAGTTTCAGTACTTTTTTCTTTTTCTCAAATACCCGGGCTGATACCAGTTCAGTTCCTTTCACAGCAAATATCGGCTTTTCGTTGCCTTTTCCAAAGGGTTCAAGCAGATTCAATTGAGAAATTAATGAAAAATTAATATATTCCAACGGCATCGGCACATCGATAACGATTTTCGGTATAAAATCTTTTTCCGTCAACGTCGAATTCTCATTTAATCTTTTTCGAAACAGGTCTACATTCTTTTCCGGCATTGATAAGCCAGCCGCCATCGGATGTCCCCCAAACTTTGTAAACAGTTCTCTGCACCGCACCATCTCCTCATACATCGAATATGCCGGAATAGAACGCCCCGAACCTTTTACTCCATCCTCACTCTTTGTCAATACAAAAACCGGATGATTATAGCGCTCCCGGATTCTTCCGGCAATGATTCCAGCAATGCTTTCATGACAATCCGGCAAATATACGACCATGACCTTATCCTTGTCATATCCATTTTGTTCAATCATCGCTACTGCCTGATCAACCCCTTCTGCCGTCAGATCTTTTCTGGAGCTGTTCATCTGATACAATTCTTCCGCCAGGCGCTCCGCTTCTTTTTCATCCTCGCATAAGAGTAGATCCAACGCCTGTTTCGCTGTATCCAGGCGTCCACTTGCATTGATACAAGGGCCTAACACAAAGCCAAAATGGTACGATTTGATCTCCTCCGGTTTTAAATTATTTTTTAATATGAGCGCTTTCAGACCGATCTGTTTCGTATGATGCAGTTTCTCTAAACCTAATTTTACAAGAACCCGATTTTCCCCCTGCAAATCCATAACGTCACCTACTGTCGCAAAGGCAGCGTTTTCTAAAAACGCATCCGCCTCTTCCACCGGAATTCCCGCCTTCTCATATACGACCTGTATCCACTTGTATGCCACAGCCGCCCCACACAGCTGTTTAAACGGATAACGGCATTCTTCCTGTTTTGGATTAATGATCGCATCCGCATTGCTCTTTAACACTGTTCTGGTTTTATCAGCTTCCTCCCGATATGGAATCTCATGATGGTCAGTTACAAGGATCGTCAGATTCTTTTCTTTTCCATACGCGATTTCTTCAATTGCAGAAATTCCGTTATCACAAGTCACAATTGTATCAATTCCATCCGCAATTGCTTTTTCGATCAGATTGATATTTAATCCATATCCGTCTTTCACACGATCCGGTATAGCCGCATCCACATCCGCTCCACATCGTTGCAGCCCTTTCATCAGTATGTATGTCGCATTGACACCATCTATGTCATAATCTCCAATAATTCGGATTTTCTTTTTCTGTTTGATTTTTTCTAAAATTTTTCCTGCAGCAAGATCAGCATCTTTTAACAAATGTGGATCGTGTAAAGATTCCCTTCCACCATTCAGGTACTCATTGATTGCTCTATCTCCGATGACATCCCGATTTCGAATAATACGGGCGATCACAGGATCAATCTGAAACATTTTTCCAATTCCTGTAAAATCTGCCCGCTTTGCTGCTACTACCCATTTTTCCATTTTCTGTTTCCTTCTACTATCTTTTTATTCCTAATATCTCACTTCTTCTAATGACAATCCTTTCGCCGCGATCGTCACTCCTGCTTTATCACGATTTTTTGCCTTCAAAACAGATTCCATTTCTTGCTGCATCCGTTTTCCCATTCCAACTTCTACCAGTGTTCCTACAATAATGCGCACCATATTTTGTAAAAAACCATTTCCAGTCACGCGTATCTGTAACTCACCGTCACGCTGTGTAAACGAAATTGAATAAATCGTCCGAACAGCTGATTTCTTCAAATGCCGATTCCCACAAAAACTGGTAAAGTCATGCTCACCTTCCAAAAATGATGCAGCATCTTTCATTTTCAAAAGATCTAATTTTTCCGGAATATGCAGTGTATACTTCCTGGTAAATACATTCGGCTGCTGCGTTGTACAAATCCGATATACATATGTTTTTTCTTTTGCACAAAGTCTGGCATGAAATCTCGCATCTACTTTTTCCACTGACATTACAACAATATCTTCCGGTAAATATTGATTCAAATAAGTAAGAATCTCCTGCTCGCCCCTACCGTCATCAGGCAATTTCACATTTGCAACCTGCGCATTCGCATGCACACCTGCATCCGTACGTCCTGAGCCATGAACTTCAATCGCCTCTCCGGTCATTTTCTCTAAAACTGATTCTACTTTTCCCTGAATGGTATCCTTTGTGTTACCCTGTTTCTGCCATCCACGATACCGTGTTCCATCGTATTGCAAGACTAATTTATAATTTTGCATTCCGTTCCTTTCTAAAAAAACTGCCACCACAAAGTGGCAGCTTTTTTTTACTGTAACGCTAAAATTTCGTTTATCGCATCATCTAAATATGGATTTTCTACCATATGGAACGTTCCATGATCTGCAAACTGCGCATACTCTGGTACAATTGGCATTTTTCCAAGTACTTTTGTATTTGCCTGTGCAGCTGCTTCATCAACCTTACTTTCACCAAAGATTGAAATCTCTTTTCCACAATCCGGACATTTCACATAGCTGTAATTTTCAACCAAACCTAATACTGGCACATGCATCATATCCGCCATATTGCAGGCCTTCTTTACAATTAACTGTACCAGATCCTGTGGTGAAGTAACAACCACAATTCCATCTACCGGAATGGACTGAAATACGGTCAACGGAACATCTCCTGTTCCTGGTGGCATATCTACAAGCAAATAGTCTAACTCTCCCCATACAACATCTGTCCAAAACTGTTTTACCATACCTGCGATCACAGGTCCTCTCCAAAGAACCGGAGCTGCTTCATCTTCCATCAACAGATTTACAGACATAACTTTCATACCATTTTCTGTTTCTACAGGAGCAATAAATTTACCATCGCTATATGCAGGCCCATGTACCCCAAACATTTTCGGAATCGAAGGTCCTGTGATATCCGCGTCCATAATTCCTACGCGATAGCCTTTCTTTTGCATTAAAGATGCAAGTGAAGCTGTCACAAAAGACTTTCCTACACCGCCTTTTCCACTGACTACCGCAATTACTTTTTTTATTGAAGATTTTTCATTTAACGGTTCTATCAAACTCTTTTTTTCACTGCAGCTTTCCTGATTACAGTTTCCCGCTTTACTGCAACTGCTGCATGCACTATTCTCTGCCATATTAACCTCCATATTTTCATACGTATTCTTGATAAGTATACCCTCTTTTTCTATAAAAAACAAGGGTAAATCCTGCTGTTTCCTGCGTCAAAAGCAAAATACGGTGATTTTAAATCACACTGATTTAAAACCACCGCATTTCTTATGATAAGCTTATCTTCCGCTTCAAAAATCTTATTTCTCAGCTAATTCTTCTTTTAATGCTTTTGTCAAAGCAGGAACGATTTTGTTTAAATCACCAACCAAACCATAATCAGCTACATCAAAGATTGGTGCGCTTTCATCTTTGTTGATTGCAACGATCAAATCTGAATCTTCCATACCTGCAACGTGCTGGATTGCTCCAGAAATACCGATTGCAAAGTAAATCTGAGGACGAACAGTCTTACCTGTCTGACCTACCTGTAAGTCAACCGGTAACCATCCATTCTCTACAACTGCACGAGAGCAGCTGACTGTTCCGCCAAGAACATCTGCTAAATCCTGTAATAACTGGAAGTTTTCTTTGGATCCAACTCCACGACCACCGGATACTAAGATTTTTGCATCCATGATATTTGCAGTATTCTTTACAGCCTTAACAACATTTAAGATTTCTACATATCTGTTGTTTGGTGTGAATCCTGGATTGTAATCAATAACTTCTGCTTTTGCACCTTTGTTCGGAGCGATTTTCTGCATAACACCTGGACGAACAGTTGCCATCTGAGGACGGTTGTCCGGGCAAGCGATTGTTGCGATGGTGTTTCCACCGAATGCAGGACGAGTCAT
Source organism: Lachnospiraceae bacterium (assembly GCA_051880395.1). Taxonomy (GTDB): domain Bacteria; phylum Bacillota; class Clostridia; order Lachnospirales; family Lachnospiraceae; genus JBJENW01. The sequence continues at coordinate 41,866 of JBJENW010000032.1, forward strand.
TAATAACTGATTGTGTTTCTGCTCCTGATTTGGTACTGGGTTGATTGGGAAATCTCCAATCTCCAGTTTTGTACAGTCTGCAGTTAAACCAGTTGCAACTCTTGCAGATACGGTAGGACCAAGGTCACGACCGATTGCAGTTGCACCTACTAACATAATTTCTGGTTTGTATTCATTGATAACAGATGCAAGTGCATGTGCATATGGTTCTGTTCTGTAATCTTTTAATTCTGGATCATCTACAACGATGACTTTATCAGCTCCGTACTCAGCTAATTCATCTGCGAGACCTTTTACACCGGAACCGATTAAAACTGCTGTTACTTCTGTATTTAAATCTTTTGCTAATTCTTTACCTTTACCAAGTAATTCAAATGCAACACCGTCTAAAACGTTGTCAACCTGCTGTGCAAAGACAAATACTCCTTTATATTCTTCTAAACCCATCTTATTCACCACTTTTCCTTTTTATTAAATGATATGTTTTTCTTTAAATTTGCCGACTAAGTTTGCAACTAATGCATCTGGAGTATCTCCCTCTAACATCTCGCCTGCACCCTTCGGCACTTTGTCAGATGCTTTTGCAATCTTTGTAGGAGATCCTTTCAGACCAAGATTTGCATCATCTACATCTTTCAGGTCTGCTCTACCCCAAACGGTAACTTCTTTTTCATATGCATCAAAGATTCCGCCTGGTGTCATGTAACGTGGCTCATTTAATTCGGATAATGCTGTGATCAGACAAGGCATTTTTGCCTTTACTTCATGATATCTGTCTTCATACTGACGCTGTACGATAACAGAATCTCCTTCTACTTTGATATCCTGTGCATAGGAAATAACCGGAAGTCCTAAATGTTCTGCGATCTGAGGTCCAACCTGAGCGGTATCACCATCAATTGCCTGACGTCCAGTAATGATCAAATCATAATCGATATTACGAATTGCACCTGCAATTGTAGTAGAAGTTGCCCATGTATCAGCTCCACCTAATACACGATCTGTTACAAGGATTCCCTTGTCAGCTCCCATTGCAAATGCTTCACGTAATACTTCCTCCGCTTTCGGAAGCCCCATAGTAAGAACAGTTACTTCTGCTCCATACTGATCTTTTAATCTAAGTGCTGCTTCCAAACCTGCTTTATCATCCGGGTTCATGATAGTAAGCATAGCAGCTCTGTTCAACGTACCGTCTGGATTAAATTTAACTCCGCCTTTTGTATCCGGTACCTGTTTTACACATACAACTATTTTCACGGTAATTTCACTCCTTAATATTTTTATTGTTTACGAACGTGGAATCGCAACTATTTCAATAATGCACCAGAAATAACCATACGCTGAACTTCTGAAGTTCCTTCGTAAATTTCTGTGATCTTAGCATCACGCATCATACGCTCAACATCGTATTCTCTGATATATCCATATCCACCGAACAACTGAACAACCTCTGTTGTAACAGCCATTGCTGTCTCTGCTGCAAATAATTTTGCTTTTGCAGCTTCTACAGAGTATACTTTCTGTGTAGCTTTTGCCTGTGCTGCTCTGTATACCAGGAATTTTGCTGCATCAATTCTAGCTGCCATATCTGCAATCTTGAACTGTGTATTCTGCTGCTGAGCAATTGCACGACCAAACTGTTTTCTTTCTTTGGTGTATTCGATACAACGATCTAATGCACCTTCAGCGATACCAAGTGCCTGTGCTGCGATACCGATACGTCCACCATCCAAGGTATGCATTGCGATTGGGAAACCTTTTCCTTCTGGTCCTAACAGATTTTCCTTTGGAATTCTGCAGTCTTCAAAGATCAACTCATATGTAGATGATCCACGGATACCCATTTTCTTTTCCTTGGTTCCAAATGTAAATCCAGGAGTTCCTTTTTCTACGATGAATGCAGAGAAGTTTTTCTTCTTTCTTCCTCTCTTATCTTCTGTTACACTTGTAACTGCGATTACGATATAAACATCAGCAACTTTACCGTTTGTGATAAAGCATTTGGATCCGTTTAATACCCACTCGTCACCATCTAATACTGCTTTTGTCTGGCATCCCTGAGCATCTGTACCAGCGCCCGGCTCAGTCAGACCAAATGCACCAAGTTTTTCACCTTTTGCAAGAGGAGTCACATATTTTTGTTTCTGCTCTTCTGTTCCGTATGTCATGATTGGATCGATGCAAAGAGAAGTATGTGCGGATACGATAACACCTGTTGTTGCACAAACTTTTGATAACTCTTCTACACACATAACATATGTCAAAGGATCACAGCCCTGTCCGCCATATTCCTTTGGTACTGGAATTCCTAAGAATCCATATTTTGCCATTTTGTCCACTGTTTCCTGTGGAAATACTTCTGTCTCATCTGTTTCCTGAGCCAGAGGTTTTGCTTCATTTTCAGCGAATTCTTTAAATAAAGATCTCGCCATTTCATGTTTCTTATCTAAAGAAAAATCCATGATCTACACTCCTTTATATTCATTCTATTTCTGTATGCAGCACGTAAAATGCTCTACACGCTTCACGCTATTATTTGCTGTAATCGTAGAATCCGATTCCTATCTTCTGTCCTAATTTTCCAGCACGAACCATTTTCTTCAGCAAAGTATGTGGACGATACTTTGGATCACCTGTCTCATCATATAATACATTCATGATTGCAAGACAGATATCAAGACCAATCAAATCACCTAATGCTAAAGGTCCCATTGGATGGTTTGCACCTAATTTCATAGCTGTATCAATACCTTCTACAGATGCTGTTCCGTCTGCATAGATACCAACTGCTTCATTGATCATTGGGATTAAGATTCTGTTTACAACGAATCCCGGAGCTTCTTTTACTTCTACTGGAGTTTTTCCGATTTCTTTTGAGATTGCAACAACTTTATCATTGATTTCATCAGTTGTGTTTTCTCCACGAATAACCTCGATCAGTTTCATAACTGGAGCCGGGTTAAAGAAATGCATACCGATTACTGGTCTGTCTAAGCCAGCAGCTATTTCTGTGATAGATAAAGAAGATGTATTTGTTGCGAAAATACAATTAGCCGGAACGATGTCCTGTAACTCTTTGAATGTCTGTTTTTTGATATCCATTACTTCAAGAGCAGCTTCTACAACTAAATCTGCATCTGTACAGATTGTCTTTACACCAGTTGTGATCTTTGCTAAGATCTTGTCTGCATCTTCCTGTGTCATTTTTCCTTTTGCAACTCTTTTTTCAAAGCCCTTTGCAATTTTTTTCTTACCATTTGCTGCGAATTCTTCGTTGATATCACATAAATATACTTCGTATCCTTCTGTCTGTGCAAATGCCTGTGCAATACCAGAACCCATAGTTCCAGCGCCAATAACTCCTACTTTCATGTTAGATCCTCCTTGTATAATTTGACATATTTCGATTTTAACATAATACCGGGAGACTGTAAATGCCTCCCGGCTTTCTTTTCTATGTAAAAAATGTGAAAAATGTTTCTTCTATTAATTAAGCTTTTTCTACGATTGTAGAGCAGCCCATTCCACCACCGATACACAGAGTTGCAAGACCTTTCTTTACGTCAGGACGTTTCTGCATCTCATGTAACAATGTAACTAAGATACGGCATCCAGATGCTCCAACCGGATGTCCTAATGCAATTGCTCCACCATTTACGTTTACTTTTGACATATCGAAGTTCAGATCTCTTGCAACAGCAATAGACTGAGCAGCAAATGCCTCATTTGCTTCCACAAGATCGATATCATCAATTGTTAAACCGGTTTTTTCAAATACTTTCTTTGTAGATGCAACTGGTCCAACACCCATGATAGAAGGATCTACACCGCCAAGTGCTCCACTTACCCATGTAGCCATTGGTGTAACACCAAGTTCTTTTGCTTTTTCTTCGCTCATAACAACGATTGCAGCTGCACCATCATTGATACCAGATGCATTACCTGCTGTTACGAATCCACCCTCTTTACCAGAGCAGCATTTCAGTTTGCTTAAGCTTTCTGCTGTTGTACCTGCACGAGGTCCCTCATCTTTTGCAAACATGACTGTTTCTCTCTTAACTTTTACTGGAACTGGCACGATTTCGTCATCAAATTTGCCTTCTGCAATTGCTTTCTCACATTTCTGCTGGCTGTTTGCTGCAAACTCATCTAATTCTTCACGAGTAATACCATATTTATCGCAAACATTTTCTGCTGTGATCATCATGTGATACTGATTGAATGCATCCCATAATGCATCGTTGATCATGGTATCTACTAATGTACCATTGTTCATACGATATCCGAAACGAGCATTCGGAAGTGCGAATGGTGCTCTAGACATGTTTTCCATACCACCTGCAACAACGATATCAGCCTGACCTGCTAAGATCATCTGTGCTGCCTCATTCACACATTTCAGACCAGAACCGCAAACCACATTCAATGTGAATGCCGGTACTTCGATTGGTAATCCAGCCTTGATAGATGCCTGACGAGCTGGGTTCTGTCCCAATCCTGCCTGAATAACACACCCCATCATTACTTCGTCAACCTGCTCTGGTTTTACACCTGCTCTGTTTAAAGCTTCTTTGATAACAATTGCACCAAGATCAACTGCTGGTGTACCGCTTAATGCGCCACCCATTTTACCAATTGCTGTACGACAAGCGCCTGCTAAAACTACTTTCTTTGCCATATTCTTATCTCCTTTGAAAAATTATTTTACCGGTCAGATAACCGGAAGTTCACACGCCTGATTCATCTGCACGTTTCCGCACAAATGTTTTTCGAGGACTGTTATTTTTTTAACAATCTCTCTCAAAAAAAAGTAAATTTCGACTGACCCAGTTAAAATTTACAATTTTCATAGCTGCATTAAATTCCATGAAAAACTTACACGTTTTCCATGTGCTTATACTAACACATTCTACTGGGTTTTGCAATAAAAATCTTTGTAAATCTATGCATTCTTTTGTATTTTTATGCTCAATAAAACATTTGATGGTCGATAATCGTCGCAGGAAATCCTGGAATGATCGTACGAAAAAACAGAAAATTATTTGTAATTCTTCCATTCAATACTTCATATGCCGCATTCCTGCACTCCTGTGTTGCGCCGTTTGTAGCAAGCATAACAGCAAATCGTCCACTGGTAACCGGTGCAAATTGCCCTGGAGAATAAATAACACCTGCAATCGTATTTGGAAATTTCGGACTAAGTACACGATTCATTACCACACTGCCGACTGCTAATTTTCCTTCATAAGTTTCTCCTTCTGCTTCACAGTCAATAATTGCTGAAAGAAGCGCATAATCCGTCATATTAAACCCTGGTCCAACCGGAATTCCAGTTGCATCCGCGGCGGCTTTCAATGACGCTACTTCATCTTCCATATAGAAATAATTGCTCAGTCTGGCTGCATCCTCCCGCTCTTTTTGTGCTTCTAACTGTTGCTCATATGCACGCTGTTCCTCTATTTTTTTATTCAGTTCGTCAATGATTTCCTGAGCCTGATCTGTCTGTTTCTCTTTTACACCGATCAGCACCTGTGTTTCATCCACAACCTGCAGCACGACATTCTGATCTTTGCTGATCTGTTCCTGTAGAGATGTTAACTCTTTTTTCTGTTTGTCTAATTTCTTTTTTGATTTTGTGACTTTCGTTGTGCTAGAATTATATTCCGCTAACATTTTTCGGTCATATTGATTGATCTGCTTGATATAATCTGCACGATTTAATACTTCTCCAAATGAATCTACATTTGTAAACGCTGATATATAAGAGATATTTCCATTCTCATAAATATATCGAATCCGTCGTTTCATATTCTCATACTGCGTCTGTTCTTTTTTCTTTGCTTTTTGAAGTTGCAAATCTGTTTTGTCTACTTCCTGTTGCTTTGCAGAAATTTTTTCCTGTGTCTCTTCTATTTTATTACTCAATTCCTGCAGTTTTGTGTTCAGCTGGTCTAATCGGGACGAAAGTGTTTCTTGCTGTTCCTTTAAATCCGTCACCTGCTCATCCGCCTTTTCTTTTTTCTCCTCCAATTGATCCAGCTTTTGGTTCGCCTCGTCAATTTTTTCCTGTGTCGTCTTTGGTTTTTCTTCCTCCTCGTTTTCTGTCTCTACCTGCGCACCTGGATCTGCTTTTACCTGCAATGGTGCCCATACAAACATTGGGATACTGCACACCAGCATGACACACATCCCTTTTTTCTTCCACTGCTGCCATTTTTCCTGCTTTTTTTGCATAGCTCCGCCTCATTTTCCGATTTTGCAATCGACTACTTACTTCCCCTCTTTTGCAAAATCTTTTTTGACTTTATTGTTTGGTATCATTTCGCCATGTATAACTAGGAATAATTTACTATTGATAATTATACTTTGTTTACCACTATATTACAATTTTATTTTTCACAAATATTTTTCTGTTTTTTGTGACAATTTACCAAAAGTAATGCATTTTTCCAGAATCATTCGTGTTTTTCTTTCTATTTATACAGAGAAACGGCTGTCCGAAGCCAGCCGTTTCTCTCATATAACCGTATTTTTTTAGTAAAATATATTATTTCCGATCCGTGTTCCACCCATACCAGATGATGCTGAGCGGAAATACAAAAAGGAATTCGTGATATGTCCGCCTAGAACCTCCTGCGCAGCACTCCGGCATTCACCGGATGCACCTCCGGTTGCCAAAACCGCTGCATATCTACCGCTCGCTACCGGTGAAAACTGTCCACCTTGGTAGATCACGCCCGCAAGTGTGCTTGGAAAACTAGGGCTTGCCACGCGATTCATGACAACGCTGCCGACTGCAAGTTTTCCTTCATAGTTTTCCCCGCCTGCTTCGCACTGCAGCAATGCAGCAAGCATTTCTACATCCGAGGCTGCTACAGGTCCCGTAGAAACTTGCGGTTGTGCATTGCTTCCGGCATTTTTTTTTGCTTTTTCTTCTGCTGCACGCCTCTGAGCGGCTTCCTGTTCTTTTCTTCGAATTTCTTCTAATCGTCTGGCATCTTCTTCTGCTTTTTGTTTTTCTAACTGTGCCTCATATTCTTTCTGTGCTTTATATTTTTTCTTCAATTGCTTTGCATTTTCTTTTGCATCCGCAAGCGCTGTATTATTTTCTGACATGGTCTTCTGCGTTTGTTCTAGTATATTCTCGATTTCTCTTTCCTGTGCATCAAGATCTTTCTTGATCTTTTCCATCTCTTTTTTCTGTGAAACCAATGCCTTCTCATCTTTTTCTATTTGATTCACTGTTTGATTATAACTATCCAGCATGGTACGGTCATATTGATTAATTGCATTGACATACTCTGATTTATTCAACATCTCTGCGAATGACTGTGCACTCACAAGTGCTTCGATATAAGTTTCTGATCCGTTTTCATATATAAATCGGATGCGCTGCTTCATATCCTTATATTGTTTTTTTGCTTTTTGCTTTGCACATTTCAAATCTTTCTTTGTTTTCTTAATCTCTGCTTTTTTCTTTTCCAGTTTCTGTGTGGTCGTTTCTATCTGATCACTCAACTCTTTTAAATTGTTGTCCAATTCGGTCAGTTTCGCGCTCAATTCTGTTTTCTTTTGATTAAGTTTCTCTACCTTCGCATCTGCCTTCGCTTTGGAATTTTCAAGCTGATCTAACACTGCATCTGCATCTCGAATCTTTTGTTCCGTAGATGAATCTTTTTCTGCGTAGCTATGTATAGATGTCGTACAAAATACAGTTACAGCAAGTATCATGGCGATTCCAATCCGTCCTGTTTTCTTTTTTGTCTTTTTTTCTGTCATATACACTGCCTCTTTTTCGTCTTTTTTTCTGTCATATACACTGCTTTTTTCCTTCCTTTACAGAGTATTGTACTATACTTTTTTTTAGAAAACCATCCCTTTTTTTTTCCTGTTTGTCTTTCTATTTTCTGTTAATTGTTTTGTTTTTCTTCTGTTTTCATTGTTTTTTAGTGCTATTTATGATATAATAAAATTACTTTTTAGAGGGTTTTGTGCAAAAGTACAAATGTTCTCTCGAAATCTCTTTGTGCTTGATTTTGTGAGATGATTTTTTTGTCAGATGTGCACAAATTTATGAGGCGTACGTGGAACGTACGTTGATTAAATTTGTGTGCATCTGGCGGAAAATCAGCCGCAAAAGCGGGCGCAAGGGAGATTCCGAGAGAACATACAAATGTAAAGGGGGTTTTTGCTATGCTTTTCGTCAAAACAGACGATTTAAAACCTGGCATGCGCATTGCCAAACCAATTTACAATCGTATGGGTGTTATGCTTTATGAACGAGATACAAAGCTGACAGAACAAGGCATCAACAGTATCAAAAATTTTGGTCTGATCGGTATTTACATACTCGAACCGGCAGAACCGGTTCCACCGCTCACACAAGAGGAACTTGATTTCGAACAATTTCAGACCATTGCAGTATTCCAGATTCGAGATGATTTAATTTTTTTAAAAAATGACAAACCACCAAAAAATCTGTTGATACTTGTACGGGATATTTTGAAACGCTACGGTTCTATGGATCACAAGTTGAGCTTCACACAAAATCTGCGCAGTTCTTCGGACTGCATCTATAAACGTGCGATCAACTGTGCCATTTTATCCGCACTGATCTCCCATGAAATGCATCTGAATTATTCGGACCAGGCTGCAGTAGTCGCTGCTGCTCTTTTGTATGATTTCGGTCTTCTCTTTCTCCCACTTGCTTTATTAGAAAAAGAAGGTGCCTACACAGAAGAGGAGGAACAGGAAATCGCAGCCGCCCGCAGAAAAGGATTTTCCCTGCTTCATATGGAAGACAACCCTTATCAGATTCCGAAGGCTACCTTCTCTATTCTGAGCAGTCTGCTAAAGATGCCATCCTCTCCAGAATCTGTAACCAAAGCCATTCACGCCTCCATCAGTACAAAAATCCTTTTGGTTGCAGAAACGTTTGATCGCCTGACTGCCATGCAGTTAAATCAGGAACCTGTTTCGGAATTACGCGCCATGCAGTATTTAAAAAAATATCCGAAATGTTATGATCCGGCGATTGTAAACGCGCTCTCCCGTAGCATTCATATTCTACCGGTCGGAGCCTGTGTGGATCTTTCAAACGGAAAAAAAGGTCTTGTCGTCGCCGAAAATTCTTTGCTATTTCTTTGTCCACTTATTCTGCTTTTCGATGACAACGAACTGCTCGATCTCAGTCAGCCGGAAATTGCTCGCGAGGTACAGATTGTCGATATCATGAAAACAATGGACAACCGAATTGCTATTGACAGAGTCTCATTGGATTTGTTTCAATCCGATGCACATACAAAAAAAATTGCGGAACATTTCTTCAAAAATCATGCGCATCCTGCAGTTTCTCCGATATCTGAACCAGTCGAAGAAACCACAAATTTTTCAGAAGAATAAAAATCCACGGTCCACAAGCATTCGCTTGCGGACCGTCTTTTGTTCCTATGCTTTTTTTTCTTCTATATTTCCTGATACCGGAATCTCTTCCATTACACTCATGTAGGCTGGACGAATAATTTTATTTGTAGAAATCAATTCTTCTACGCGATGTGCACTCCACCCCACGATTCTTGCAATCGCAAAAATCGCTGTATACAACTCCTGTGGAATTTCAAGCATATCGTAGACAAATCCACTGTAAAAATCTATATTCGGGCTGACTCCTGTTGTAATATGCCGTTTTTCTGCAATCAACTGCGGCGCCACATCTTCAATGCTCTGATACAACTGCATATCTTTTTCCCGATGTTTCTCTACAGCCAGCTTCTCCACGTATTTTTTGAAGACACGCTCACGCGGATCCGATAATGTATAAACAGCATGTCCCATTCCATAAATCAGACCTTTTTGATCAAAAGCATCTTTCTCTAATATTTTCGTCAGATACGACCGTATCTCCTCTTTGTCTCCGTAATCTTTGATGTGATTTCGGATATCTTCCATCATTTCCATCACTTTGATATTTGCACCGCCATGTTTTGGTCCTTTCAGTGAGGACATCGCTGCTGCGATCGTTGAATACGTATCAGAACCAGATGAAGTGACAACTCTGGTCGTAAACGTCGAATTATTTCCACCGCCATGCTCCATATGTAAGATCAATGCCGTATCAAGAACTTTTGCCTCTACCTCCGTATAATGTTGGTCCGGACGAAGCATCATCAATAAATTTTCAGCTGTAGATAATTTGGGATTGGGATTGTGTATGATCATACTCGCCTGTTTTTCGTAATGATTGTAAGCATTATATCCGTAAACCGCCAAAAGTGGGAACTGACTGATCAACTGCATGCACTGTCGCAAAACATTCGGGATACTGGTATCTTTCGCATTTTCATCATAGGATGCTAATGTCAGAATACTTCTTGTCATAGAATTCATGATATCCTCAGACGGTGCTTTCATAATGACATCTCTGGTAAAATTTGTCGGAAGCGTTCTACTTTCTCCGATCCATTTTGCAAATTCCGCCTGCTCTTTTTCATCCGGCAGTTCTCCCATCAACAAAAGATATGCGATTTTTTCAAATCCGAGTTCTTTCTCATCCAGAGAATTGATCAGATCTTCTACGCGATATCCACGATACCAGAGTTTTCCGTCCGTTGAAATTTTTTTTCCATTTCGAATCGTTGAAGATGTGATTTTTGAAATTTTCGTCAGTCCAGTCAACACACCGTTTCCCTGATCATCACGAAGCCCAAGATTCACTCCGTACTCTTCATAGAGGCGTGGAGCAATGCTGTCATTTCTTTTACATACTTTTTCCTGCTTTTTTGTATACTTACTCAACGGTTCCATCATCCTTCATCCCTCCTTCCATTTCCTCTAACTCGCTGCTCATCACCGTTTCCATCTGTTTCATCAGATTCAACAACTGAATAAAATTATCTTTTCCGAATTTGTCAATGACTCTTCCATAAAACTTTTCAAAAAACGATTGCTGCTGCTCTAATAATTGTTCTCCTAATTCTGTGATCGTCACATAAGTTCCATCACTTCCGTTTCCGTCATGGGACCAAGCGACCAAACCGCGGTTTTTTAGGTTTCCTACCATATTTGAAGTTTTTCGTATGGAAAGCTGCATTTTTTCCGATAAATCTTTAAGGTAAGTTCGCCCAACATAAATTTCTTCCTGATTTGCTGTCTCTTTGATCGTATGCAATGCAATGTAATCCGGAACACTGAGTACTCGGTTTCCCTGCTCTTTATTGAGCAGATATCTTCGGATTGTCAATTCATTTCCTAATTTTAATGCATCTAATTCTTTCTTTTCCTCCATCGCAGTTCCTCCTCTTAAAAAAGGACGGGAGTGACTGTGCGGCAATTACGATCACTCCCGTCTGTTTCCACCTTTTTACGGGTGAAAATCATATGTTCATTTTAGTATCCCATTTCCGGTGCAGCAGCCGGCGCCTGCACCGCTTCCTTGATATCTGCCACTGCTGCTTCTGTGGTAAGTAAAGTAGAAGAAACACTGATTGCATTTAACAATGCGCTCTTCGTTACTTTCACCGGATCAATGATTCCTTCTTTCATCATATCAACATATGTTTCACTAACCGCATCGAATCCGATTCCGTCTACGCTTTCTTTTACTTTATTGATAATGACTGCCCCCTCTAAACCGGCATTTTCTGTAATCGCACAAAGCGGTGCCTCCAATGCTCTTGCAACAATTCCTGCTCCTGTCTTTTCATCGCCTTCGAGTTTTGCTGCTGCCTCTTCAACTTTCTTCTGTGCATGAATATAAGCAGAACCGCCTCCTGCGATAATTCCTTCTGCAACTGCTGCTCTGGTTGCATTCAAAGCATCTTCAATTCGATATTTTGCCTCCTGCATTTCGGTTTCTGTTGCGGCGCCGACACGGATGACTGCAACACCGCCGCCTAATTTTGCAATTCGATCCATCAGTTTTTCGCGATCCATATCGGAAGTCGTCTCTTCAACTGCCTTTTTGATACTTGCAATTCTTTCCTGGACAGATGCTGTATCTCCTTCACCATCTACGATTACGGTTGTCTCTTTCGTTACTTTTACGGATTTTGCACGCCCCAGCATATCTAAAGTCACATCTTTTAATTCCATTCCAAGATCTTCTACAACCGCCTGTCCACCTGTCAAAATGGCGATATCCTGAATCATTTCCTTACGATTATCACCAAATCCCGGTGCTTTTACGGCTACTACTTTCAATGTTCCACGCATTCTGTTTACGATCAGGCTTGTCAGTGCTTCGCCTTCAACGTCATCTGCAATGATCAAAAGCTGACTTCCGGACTGTGCAATCTGCTCTAAGATTGGAAGAATATCCCGCATATTGGAAATCTTTTTATCAGTGATCAGGATGTATGGATGTTCCATATTGGCAACCATTTTATCTTTATCATCACACATATAAGAAGAAAGATATCCTTTATCAAACTGCATTCCTTCTACTACATCAATTTCGGTATCCATGGTCTTGGACTCTTCGATTGTGATCACACCGTTTTCTCCAACTTTCTCCATCGCATCTGCGATCATCTGTCCAACTTCTTCATTTCCTGCAGAAATAGATGCGACTTTTGCAATGTGCTCTTTTCCGGATACCGGTTTACTCATGTCCTCAATCGCCTTAATTGCTGCATCTGCTGCAACCTTCATTCCTTTTCTTAAAATGATCGGATTTGCGCCTGCAGCAATATTTTTCATTCCTTCATTGACCATTGCCTGTGTCAGAACTGTTGCGGTTGTGGTTCCGTCTCCTGCGATGTCATTGGTTTTTACAGCTACCTCTTTTACAAGCTGTGCACCCATGTTCTCATATTGATCTTCAAGTTCAATCTCTTTTGCGATTGTTACACCGTCATTTGTGATTAACGGAGCACCGTAGGATTTTCCTAATACTACATTTCGTCCTTTTGGTCCAATTGTTACTTTTACAGTGTCTGCTAATTTATTTACACCATCTCCCATTTTCTTTCTTGCATCACGATCAAAACGAAGTTCCTTTGCCATCTTTATTTCCTCTCTTTCTTTTTTAATAAATTTGTTTCTTTTTTTATTCTACAATTGCAATGATGTCATCCTGTCCAACGATGATATATTCTTCACCTTCAAATTTCACTTCTGTTCCGGCATATTCGGAATAGATGACTTTATCGCCTTCTTTTACCTGCATTTTTGTGTTTTTTCCGTCTTCCTCTTTCCCAGGTCCGACCGCAACAACAACTGCATCCTGCGGTTTTTCCTTTGCGCTGTCCGGCAAAATAATTCCTGATTTTGTCTTTTCTTCAGCTTCCTGATGTTTCAAAACAACTCTGTCTCCTAATGGTTTTAATTTCATAAAAATTACCTGCCTTTCCTTTTTGTTAGCACTCATTCTTTTTGAGTGCTAAGTGAACTTCAAAAAAAATTGCTTCGTTCGAAGCGTTGAAGTATTATTTTTAAATTGTTTATTTTTAAAGTATTATACCGCAAATCTGTATTCTGTCAAGGGATTTTATACTTTTTTTATATTTTTCTTCAACCAATCTTCTTTCCAACCATTTCACTTTATATGTGTCATTCCAGCATACCTCGAATATTTGCAGCAATTTTCTCACTGATTCGTTTGTAAATCTGTAATTCCTCCTGCGTAATTCCCTGAAACATTTTTTTCTCCATATCGCGTCGAATTTTTGCAATATCATCAATAATCGCTGTTGCAGTTTCACTCACTGTATAGTGCATATATCTTCGATCCGATTCATCTGGAACCGGTATGATCAGGTTTCTTTTACACAGATTATCAATTGCCTGTGAAATATGTCCGCGATTTAAACGCAGTCTTTTATAAATATCCGTCGGCGTATTTTCTTCTTTGCACTGTGACAAAAAAAACAGCACTTCAATATCCACTTTTTTCAGATCATATGTTTTCTTAATTTCTCCAAATCGGCTTTCTAACAAACGCTTATATTCTCCACCTTTTAGTGCCACTTCCAACTGCTCATCCATTTCATTTCTCCCTTTTCCTTTTTTATATTTTTCCTTCTTGTTTTAAATAATCCAAAAAAGCGCTGCATCCCACGACTACATCCCGATATGTGGTATCAAATTTTCCAGAATACCAGGGATCATCTACGGAACGATTTTCTCCTGCGAATTCCAAAAGTAACCGCATTTTTTCTCCTCGCGTATGCCCTGTCATTCGCTCCATGTTTCGCAGATTCATGGTATCCATCCCAATAAGATAATCGTAATACGCGTAGTCTTCTGCTTTTAATTGCACGGCACGTTTTCCTTCACAACTGATTCCGTGCTTTTTTAATTCGGCTTTTGCCGGCGGATACACTGGATTTCCAACTCCATTCCAGATTTCTTCTGTGCTTGTAGCTGCCGACGCGATTTCGAACTGATCTGCAATGCCTTGTTTTTTTACCATATCTTTTAATATGAATTCTGCCATGGGTGAGCGGCATATGTTGCCGTGGCAGACGAATAATACTTTTATCATTCCTTTTAAACTCCTTGAAAATGCTGATTTTCCTTGATTTTACGCCATTTCTGCGATATTTTGTGGCAGAGTGTTTTTCTCTTTTTTACCGCATAATGTGGCATAATTTTGTATATCTTGTCATCTTAATTTAGTAAATTCTTAGTAAAATGAGTTGATTTTTTCATTTTACTAAAGACTCTTTTCCCTTAGGATTTTTTTAGTTATAGCAATATATTAAATTTTTTTAAGCCATTTTCACAAATTTGCCAAGCTCCTCCTTGGCATCCTCTGCTCCCAGATGCGTATATGTATTCAAAGTAACGCCTATATCAGAATGCTTTTCCCAATGCAAAGCCACTTCCGGCATATCCTTCTTATCTAAGAACAGAAAACCCTTATATCCATTAATCACGGGCTCTTTTTTCGGCCTTTTCCGATTTTCAACAATACGCTTAAAACATTCATACACTTCTTCTGTCATAGGAATAATTCTGGTTCCACTTGATGTCTTGGTAGCCTCAATAATGTATTTCATATTCCTTGTCCTTTGAAGCTGATGATTTACACTTATCTGTTTTTCTTCAAAATCTATATCAGAAAGTGTCAGCCCACAGAACTCAGAAATACGAAGTCCGGCTTTAAAGAGAATAAACATGCCATCATAATAACGCTTGTAATGATCATCATCTACAGCCATTTGAAAAGCAGGTCTCACAACTCCACGAATCGCATGAATACGTCCTTTTTTGTCACGCCGTTTCAGATTACGATTATTTTCACTCAACGTTTTGACTCCTTTCACCGAAAAAGCCCTAGCACGATACTTGTATTATATCATACCAAGGGAAAATGTACCACTTTAAAGTGATAAAGTTTTTATTTTTTTATAATGACGTGGTTTGATCCAAAAATTCCTCAAACTTATGCCATATTGGAACTTTCCTTCCTTGCTTTTTTCTATCCATCTGGTCCATTCTCACTACCTGTGAGTTACCCACCCTCGCTCATTGGTTCCGCTTGGTACTTATTTTCCTGACAATTTTAGTTTTTTCCATCACTAAGACTGCCAAACTCCTCGATAATGCTATGCAATACTTCTCTGTATTTTTGCGGAACAAGATATAATACTTCCTTTAAAATTTCTTCCTGTTTGCGACTCAAATACTGCTGCGACGCTCGCCAAGTTCCATAAATTCTTACAAAACCATCATTTCCTCTTTTCCGCTCCAGGGGCACAGCCAATTCATCATATAAAAAATCCAAGTCTCTTTTTACAGTTGGTCTGGAGATGCCATACCTTTCACACAAGTCACTGTAATGTGTCTCCCTGACTTTTGACAAGTAATACATCATATCAATCCTACGTTCATAAAATGAATCTTTTCTCATAAAGTGAATCCTCCCCTGGAAAATAATACTAATCTTTTGTAGGGCGTCACTTTACTAATGAAAAAATTATTTTCATTTTTTCTCATAAAGAAGGATAAAATCACCAAAACAAAAACCAGCGAACAACAATTACTTTTTTGCTGTTCACTGGCTTTCCTAAATTTCACATCTTAGCAAGCATACTGATTTTCAATTTCTAAACTAATTGTACCTTACGAGATAGTTCCTCATATTCTTCCTCTGTAATCTCAAAAATATCCATCACTTCTAACTTTGTATATTTTCCAGCTTTCATCATACGAAAGGCAAGTTCCAACTGTAATTCCTTTTTTTCTTTATCAATCAACTCTTCCATTGCTTTACACATGGCCCGCACTCCTTCCTCATCTTGCTTAAAATACCTTGCTGTATCAGCAAGCACTTTAAAATACATCTCATTCGGATTCGCAACTTTAAAATCATGCATGAGCTTTCCTAATTCTGTATCATCCTCATATGCAGCATTCACGTAAATAATATGAGAACCATCACCAAAATATTCCTCTGCCTCTCGAATATAACGATCCACATGATAGATTGGTTTATTTTTTCCTATAACATCATTCTCGGTAATAAAAATCACAAATGTTTCTGCCAAATTGTCGACATCAAATCCGGCCGGCAAAATATCACTATCAATTAAGCTGCTATTATATCTCGCTCTTTTTGCACCTGCTCCTTTATCTGCTCGTTGAATCTCAATATTGTATTTTTTTCCAGCGGAGTCCGTTGCAAAAATATCTAATCTAAGGGAACGCCCCTTCATATTCTTCATGCTATATTGTGTTTGAATCTTCTCTATGTTTATATCCGGCTTTTCCAATACAATTTGCAGTACCAGTTCCACCGCTTCATAATTCGCTTCAAAACACTTTGTCATAAAATCATCATCAAGCAATCGAAATTCTTTGATTTTCTGCAACATTTCTTCGTGCTTCTGTGTCATTGCATCACTCATGCTGATATTTCACCTACCATCCATCATTTTCTATAAATATCATAACACAGACCACGTTTTTTTTCAAATTCACCTTTTTCCTTGAAACGCAACATATCTGCTGATATAATAAACGCATAAATCTTAATTTCAATCTGTTATTATCATCGGGGAATGATGCCTATTTGATAATGACAGATTTTATTTTTATCACTTTGATGATCCAAAATCATAGGATTCCATTCTTCCCGTCCATTTTAAATTCCATACTAGCCGAAACCGTAAAAACTACAAGGACGAGTAATGCCCCCACCGGGGGCATTATGAGTTCGCAAGCATTGGTTTTGTGTACCAAAACCACACATTTTTATAATTTTATTCTCCGAATGAAAATAAAAAATGTGAAACCGATCTTGGGGCTCATCCCCAAACCCCTAAAAATAATTTAAAGGAAGATACAAACATGCAGGAAAAGACATACCAAATACATATTAGATTAAGCAAGGAAGAATACGACGAATTGCTGCGCCAAAAGGAATTTTTAGGCTGTATGACATATGCCCAGGTGATACGAAATTACATCCGAAACGGCGTATGCTATCGCTTTGATTATGACGGATTATTTGAAACTGCAACACAGATCAGCCGTATTGGAAATAACATTAATCAGATAGCAAAGGCAGTAAATGAAACGCACGATATCACGCAGTCGCAGATTATCTTTTTAAAAAAACACATGGCACAAATCGAACAAATTCTCGGTGATGCGATCGCGGAAAAAGAGCACGTTTCGAGATACCTTGCAGAAAATTTCTTTGTTGGAGGAGCGCACAATGGCAATCACAAAGATCATTAAAATCACCAGAAGTGCGAAGGATTGTATCGACTATGTCATAAACCCGGAAAAAACAGATGACAATCTGCTCGTTTCTTATCAGGGATGCAGTGAGTCAAACACTGCATTATACTTTGATCTTGCACTGCGTGATAACCAGAGAAAAAACAAAGATGGAAAAACGATAAAAGCCTACCACTTTATTCAATCCTTTTCTCCGGAAGATGAAATCACTCCGGAACAGGCGCATGAGATTGGAATGGAAATGATGGAACGACTTTTTCATGGAAAATATGCCTTTGTATGCTCTACTCATATAGACAAAGAACACGTGCATAATCATTTTGTCGTATGCGCTGCGGAGCGTTCCATGACCGGTCGAAAGCTCAATGACAATCTCACTTTATTGCGCAACTTACGAAGTACGAACGATCAACTTTGTCGTGAACATGGGCTCGATGTAATTGAAAAAGAACGTGGAAAAGCAAAGCACTATTTTGAATGGTTAGAGGACTTTCAGAATCCTAAAAAATCTGAAAAAGCCCAGCTCAAAGCATTGATCGATCTAAAAATCAGCACCTCAAAAAATTATGAGGATTTTATCGCGCAAATGCAGGAGGCGGGCGTTGAAATCACGTTTGGAAATTCAAAACAACATGGGCGCGTAACAAAATATAGACTCCCAGAAACAAATAAAAAAACTTCGATACACCGGGGTTACAATCTTGGAAAAGGCTACTCCGATGCTATGATCGAAAAACGAATCGCTCGTCGTGTCAATTTTCTCGAACAACAGGAACAGCGTCGCTTGGAACGAGCAGAAAAACGAAAAGCAGAACGTGATGCCATGACAAGAGCAGAAAAAATTCTTGACCGTAGCAAATTAAAAATCCGCTCAATGCAAGCCATATCCGAGGCAGCTCCGTCATCCGATAACATTGGACTTGCCAAATGGAAAAACCGTCAGAATGCCATGCGTATGCAAAAAATTATTGACACATTGAGAAATGATTTTCAAATTGATTATACACAAGTAAAAGGAAAAATCAACGACTTATCTACGCAAAACAGCTATTATGCTGCGCAGATACAAAAACAGCAAAACTCCGCCCAGCAGATGCAGTATGTTATTGAGAATTGTGCTGCTTATGCCAGATTAAAAGTCTACGACAGAAATCTATCATCTGCTGATGATCAAGATGCCTACTTTAGAAAACACGAAGCAGAAATTCTCGCCTACATTGAAGCGAAATCTAACCTGGAACGTGCTGGCGTGATTCTTGAAAAGGTAGGGAAAAAATATATTGAATTTCTACAGCTTCGGTTGGATGAGCTGGAGCATTCCACTGAGCAATTGAAACAACAGCAGCGAAAAAATGCAAAGGAAATCTCCAAGCTGCAATCCTATCAAAAGGAAATTGAGCTGTATTTGGGGCGTAGTAGAAAAGAGCTTTAAAATTCAAATTCATTTGCAAAAAGCCTATCTCAAAATTGGAATTCCCGCTTTGAGACAGGGCTTTTTCTCGCCACGTCTTATCGACTGTCTTACTTATTTTCTGTAATTTCCCAGTGTCCACTAAAGCCACGCCCAATGTAATTTACATTATCCATTTCTTTTATATGGCGTTTTATTGTTTTAGAACTTACCCCTAGCGCTATCGCCATCTTTTCTGTACTTATTTTGCTGTTTTTCCGAATCAGGTTCATAATCTGAACTTTCATTTTGTCTTGAGGGACACCTTGAGGGACACCTTGAGGGACATCTTGAGGGACATCTTGAGGGACATCATAGTTCAAATTCGGCATCACTACGGTAAATTGATATCTGTCTGAACGAAATGACGGCCTCTTGCTCTCGTCATAATTGATTTGAAATTCATATCCACTAATAATCTTTCCAAAACCACTACCTTTTCGCTCCATATATCCAAGCCTGTTGAATACATCTGCAAGAACCGGATTTCTTCTGGTGGAAGGAACCGTAAGCGGATCTCGTTCCTGGATCAGCGAACCATCCGGCATTCCTCCCGGAGAATAGATTTCCATTCTGTCATCGTATATGTCAATATGAACTTCACTGCCATTTACCAGATAATCACGATGTGCCAAAGCATTTACAAGTGCTTCGTGATAGCTTCGTTCTACATACTCCGGCATTTCTTCTCTCGAATTGGCTGTCTTGCGCCATTTCATTTTAAAGTTACGCTTAATGAATGCTTCTCCATTTTCAATCAAAGAAATTACACTGCCGGAATACTCTGCATCATCTAAGGCATCCACTGCACCACCGCTTTTATTCAGCCCATTCCATCTCGTACAGAATAATCTTGAGCAACGAATCGGACTCTCATCAGCAAGGAGTGCACCTGCATTTGTTAAATATCCCTGCTCATTTACCAATCCGAAAGAAATCAAATCTTTATCATCAAAACTATTTCCTGTCCATTTCTTGTATCTTTCCTTAAGTTTCGAAAATGCATAGTCATCCGCCTTATAAGTAGAATTCTGTGAATCATAGGATGTATTTTTTCCTCTAAGAACGAGGCGTTTTAGCTCTGTCGCCGCCACCTTTACGCTCTCATTCCCAACACGGACATAGGCTTCTAATACACCATCTCCTGAATAATAATATGGTGTCTCGTCTCCTTTGTATACTTCGAGGATAACCAACACCTTTCCCTCTTCGGTTTTATGGAATCTAAGCTTAAACTCCGGTATCGGATCAAGCCTTGTTTTAATCGCTTCACTAATCTTTTCCGCATCCCCTTCCGGATCTTCAAGTCCAACAACCTGCCCATCATCCGAAATACCAAAAATCAAAGCTCCTCCAAATGTATTGGCAAATGCACTTACACTTTTACACCAGCTTTTCGGTTTCTTTACTTCCAGTGCCAGTTTTTTGTCATATTCCGTTGCTTCGCCTATTAAATCTTTTATATTCATAACAAACATCCACTTTCTGTTTTAGCTATAGTCTTTACTCAATTCAGATTTTCATACAACTTATCTACTTCTGTCTCATAGATGCTTTCTGTTGCAGCGTCAAACATCACCCATTCAACAAGTCTTAACAGGAATCCGCTTTCCATTATTTCTCATCATCTTTTTCATCATCTTCTGGCTTGTGATCGTTAGAGTCTTGATCTCCATCACTCTTTTGTTCCTCATGCTCGCTTTCATTAACACAGCTTTCTGGCGACGAAATAAATGGATACGCCATCCTATTGGCAATCTCTGCACTTCGCATAGCTGATTCTACAGCTGGATTACTCAACATCTTTTGAATTCCATGCAAATAAGAAAAATCTGGCATACTACTAAGCTGTTTTTGGATTCCATTTAAATAAGACAAGTCAGGCATTGAATTTTGTATACTCTGAGATAATAAATCTGAGCTGCCTAGCACTGTATTCATTGCATTCTGTGTCAATGAACCCAATAATTGAGATGGCTGAAATTGATCTGCAATACTTGCCACCATTTGTGATATATTACTTTGTGATAATGCTGCGGATACCGCCAGTCTGCTAAATTCTGCCAAAGCTGAATTCACACCAGAAAACATCTCGCTCATAGTATGCTTTGTCACCTTCGATATTGCACCTAAAATATCAGAAATCTTCGTCTCACTGTATATTTCATCTTCTAAGATTTCTATAGCGCGATCTAATTTAGCGTTTATTGAGCGAAGCTTCTTTTTATACTTATCAAATTTTTCTTTTGATATTTCCTTATGGTGCATTACAGAATTTCTTGGATTTTGCAACTCATCAATTTTTGCCTTAAAATCATCAAATTCCTTGTATTGGCTAAAGAATCTATCCCATAAGCTTTTTTCAACTCTACACTTATTCAATGCGTCAACCAAAGCATCCCTGTCCATTTTCTCAACGTTCGCACGCGAAAGTTGATCATCTAGTGCTTCTCCTATATCCCAGTCTGCATACGGAATAAATAAATAATTTTTTAACTGCTCATAGGTTAATTCATTTAAGGCACGCTCAATCATAGCGGTAGGACTAAGATTTTTACTTTTTAACTGATTTTCCATTTCAGTTTGAAATGATTTACTATACCACTCTACTCCAAACATCTTAATCAAAGTAGTATATACGAGTTCTCTCGTTTTTCTTTCAAACTTTCCAAATCCGTCCATTAGTTTACAACAGTAATATTGAGACGCCTCATCGTAGGTCACCACTATATTCCAATCTTTTCTGTGCTGCCCTTTCTGGAAAGAACCGATCACATAAGATAATGCTTCTGCCGATTTCGAAGCACTCTCATTACACGACAGTTTCAGAAAAAGCATGTTTGACTTTTTAGAAGACAATTTATACTTAATTGTAAAAGATTTCTTTCTAGGACACACGATAATCTCATCATCTGATACATTTTCATAGAGTTCTCCAAACGTTTTTTTCACACTATCCTTCAATTCCATGTCTGAAGAATTATTTTCAACATGTTTCAGCAAAATAATAAGATTAGCTTCCACTCTATTCCACCCCCAATGCTTTAAATACCGCATCCTCTGCACTCTGATAAGGAATCAACTGAAATGCAGCCATTAAATCTGGTGGTACCGTTGCAAAATCTACCATAGATATTGCTGGAATCAGCACCTTCTTCGCTCCACTATCCAAACATACCTGAAGTGCATTGGCCAGCTCGTCCACCTTGATCATCGTGCCACTAATACTGATCTCTCCCATAATCGCCATAGAACTTTGTACCGATCTTCCCAGTGCAATAGAACATAATGCAATAAGAGTTGGAAGGGCTAGTGTTCCAGTCATTCCAATTCCCTGGAGATCCTGATAGTTGATTATGTAGTCCTTATTTAAGGTACTAATAGAAGCACTGATACGATTTCCATTTGCTTTAAGATAATTAAACGCTGTATTAGACGCTTCTTTTGCATCTCGATCTGATCCAAGACCCGTTCTGTCAAACTTGCCAGAACCAGGCAGCATCTGACTTTCTAATCTGAATACTCCAATCATTCCGGACTTTCCACGTGAGACAGTATATACTTGTCCAGGGTTTGTCATTCCTTCTGGAATAAGCTTTCCAACACCTTGCTCCGGAACCGACACGTAATGCTCTGAAGCATCCTCCAAATCAATATATGAAAAGTTCACATCATAGAACTCCATTCCACCGATTTTCTTAAGCTGCTCCTTTACACGACGTCTCATTTCAAGCGAAAGCTTCAATATTTCTTCAAGCTGATCCTTTGTGTAAACTCCGTTTGGATATAAGATTTTAACCAAACCACCGACCATTTTTCTTACTGCAATGGTATCTCTCTGATTCAGATTTTTTCCTAATCGGAAGTACTCATCCAAAGCATCTCCATATTGCTCTTTTCTCAGTTCTCTCATAAACTCAGCAAGATAATCTGTGATAAATCCATAATCGTTTGTAAAATGCTCTGGTCTAAACTTCGGGATCTCCCAGCCAGGTATATAACAATGCATTCGATCAAGGAATGCTGTATCTGTTCCCATCTCTGGTGGGAATGGATCAAATAAACTTGATGTCTTAAGCAATACATCTACACTCTGATTGATATTTCCCACAAATACCATAGATGCAGATGCTGCTTTCTCTTCTTTCCCACGTGCAAATGATCCAGATGCCATGTAATCCTTCATAATCTGAATTCCATCTTTATCTTTAAATTTGATTCCTGCCACTTCATCAAAAGCAACACAATCCCAGAGACCAACAAGACCAACCGTCTTTCTTCCCATGTTATAGAAAAGATTTGCTACCGTGGTCTGACCTCCAGAAACCAAAATACTATTTGGCGATATCTCTTTGTAAAGATGCGATTTACCTGTGGATCTCGGCCCCAGTTCGCAAAGATTGAAATTATTTTCCACAAGAGGAACCATACGGAGCAATAATAACCATTTTTCTCTTTCCTCTAACTGATCCGGCTCCATTCCAATGGAACGAAGCATTACATCCATCCATTCATCCTTACTAAACTGCTTTCTGCCTTCTTTAAGCTCTACAATATCTACATGAGGCATCTGAATAGGAGTCAGTTTCACAATCTTTATCGGAGATACTGGTTCCTTAGACTTTCTCTTTTTTGACTTTACTGGATTACCATCTATATCTACTATCCCAGAAAGCATATCTTCTTCCATCTTGGACTCTGACTCATACTCAAGCTGAATAATACACCAGATTCCACCGCAAAGAAGACGATCGTATTTCTCTGGATAGGAATCATCTATTGGAATATTGCTAAGTCCTAAATTTGAAAACTCAGCTTCATGTTGATCTTTTCTTATATTGAGAGATACAGTAACCTTATCAATTACTGTATAGCTCCCCTTTGCTCTTAATGTTGATAATATCTTCTGGGCTTCATCTGGGCGGACAAAATTGTCCGCCAGAATCTTCTTTACGTTCTTAACACCCTTTTCGATGGTTTCCTCGTCATCAGAACTACAATACTGTCCCAATAAAAATTCAAGGACATATACCGGCACATTTGCACCTTCCTTGATCTTCTTCGTCAGATCCTTTCTTACAATCTTTCCATCAAAGTTTTGACGGAGTTTATTCTTTATTTCTCCTCGTACATCCTCTGTACCTTCATTAACAAAATCCATCTACATTTCTCCTAATTGTTTTTAGTCACAGAAAAAGTAGTCTTTTTCCCCGAACCCCTTACAGTTACTAAATTTCTTTCTACTAACTTTTGTATAAGCCTTACACTATATGCCCTAGATATACCTATACATTCCGCAATTTCACGTCTTGATGAATTTGGATTTTCTTGTAGATATTGCAATATTTTTTCTTCAATACTAGTATTAATTGCTTTTGCCTCTAAGTTGCTATTACTTTTCTTCATATTAATAGTTTCTTTCACAATTGCAATCTGACTAGGATTTTTCGAATCCGTAATCACCTGAAGAAATGTTCCTATATTCTCAGATATTGTATCTAACTTTCTCCCATCCAGTTCTAATCCATCTATGTAAGAATCATCGTTTTTAAAATCTTGGATAACTTTGTACTTTTCTTTCCAGTACTTTAGCACTTCAATTTTTTTG
This sequence comes from Lachnospiraceae bacterium, assembly GCA_051880395.1. Lineage (GTDB taxonomy): Bacteria > Bacillota > Clostridia > Lachnospirales > Lachnospiraceae > JBJENW01. The sequence continues at coordinate 66,612 of JBJENW010000032.1, forward strand.
TCCACATCATATATTTCACCATCAATGATGAGAATCAGTGTACGTTTCACCCAATCATTCTGTCCCGCTAGAAATGTTGCCTCATACATACAATTTAAGGATTTAAGATACTTATTGGTTAATACAACTATTGCAAAATCCGTAGTATTTATTCGTTCCATAAATTTTGTCAATCCCTCTTTAATTGACAAGTCCAACTTATCACGGACTATTCTAAAATCATCTTTCAACTGATCATATAACTCATCTGCGTAATCATTTCCATCACTCCATGCATAGGAAATAAATAGGGTCGGCAGCCTTGATTCATTTGTACTCATAAGCAATCCTTTCACGAAAAAAAATCAAACTCATCCACTGCAAATGCAATGTCAATCTGGAATTCTTCTCTGGAAGTTACAATTCCGTCTGCATCTGCAATTACTAAGTAATAAATCTCTTTGCTATCATATTTCAGCGACTTCAAATTGAAGCTACACTTGAATGTTCTCTCCTGACCGTTTTCACTCGTCTTATCAGCAATAACCGTTTGGATATCACTAATCTGCTTGCCGCTACTATCGGTGAAATAAATCTGGTATGTTGCCGCTTCTCTATTATCGCTCACTGCTTCTTTCTGGTAGAAATTCAGAGAGAAGATCATATTGCTGACCTTATGCGTTGCTGACAACAATCCAACTTCTACAGGCTTTGTATCATACTTATTCTTATTTCTTAAATACTCTTTTGAATCATTTCTCAGGTAACGATATTCAATCAATGGAACACAGAACTCTTGCAAGCTTGTGCCACCATGAACAAAATTCAGACCGCCACCATTCATCTTTATTCGGACATTCTCCCTTGGCGCATAAGCATCATACTCAGACTTTCCTTCCATGAATCGAATTTTCTGCAAATATTTTGGTTCAGATGCTTTCTGCATAATTGCATATCTACGCCCATATTCAATCACTCTATGGATGAATTCTTTCTTATCTACCTTGTCATCCTCAGTTAATGGACTATACGTATATAGGAAACCATGATCCGCCGTCAATATGATATTCGTTGCTCCAAAATCATTCACAATAATCTTTACCAGGTTTTTCAACTCTGCAATAGCTGTATCACATGCAGGAAATACCATCGTATCCGCTGTATGACTAGCCTCATCAATCGTATCATGATAGATATATACCACTTTCTGCCCTTTGACCAATGCACTTCGCTCTGGTCTCTTCATCGCAACAATATCCTTATATTTCACTGCAATACTATTTGGATTGGCTGCCTTAAGGACCTTATCGCGATAATTACTATCTGTAGCTTGTCCGTCCGCCATTACCTTAAGAAGATCTCCGTTATTTACAACTGACAGTTCTTCATGCGGCAATAATGCTGCCATACCAAACTTTGTAATCGTAGGGAAGATCCCTTGCATACTGCTAAGCTCTACCTTGCTCTGCGTCTCTCTTCTAAGCTGTTCTGTTAGTGATGCTGCAACTTCATATCTGAGGGCATCTGAAATAATGACAAACATTCTGGTATCAGCATTCTTGATTTTATTCTTATAAAAATCAGTCTGCCGAGGAAGCTCCGTGATATATCCATAGTTTTCCAATTCCTCTGCACTTACCGCCGCCCAATTTGCACCTAATTGTCCCAGGAACCAGTTTGTATAAAGACCTTCCACCTTTTCCATTACACGACTAAATAAGTCATGTAAGTTTGAATTATAAGATTTCAGGCTTTCTCCATAAGCTTTATGGAACAATCTGTAATAGGTATCCATCACATAATAGGTATCCGTGTATTCTTTCCAAAGCTTCTTCGCCTCTGCAGAGTGGAATCCATTCGCATGTTCCTTGAAAAATTCCTGCATATTTGCAACTTGAAGGATTCCTTCATAGAAATCCTTCACCTCGTCATACCAGACACAAGTTCTTCTCTTCTCAACTGTTTCCTTGATTGTCTCCACTTCGATGATGTAATCACTTATCTCTGTCATAAGCTTAATCAAGATTACCTCATTGATACAAGGGAATATTTCTGTATCTACAAGATCCGCAACTTCTAGCTTCATAAATCTCTGTGGAAGCTTCAATTCCTCTTCTACATACTTTGCAATCTCACACAATTCATCTGATTCTTCGCTATGCAACCAATCAGACACAAAGTCAAAACAATATGCCTGATGCAATGATGCTACAAAACGATCCGCACCAAGCAAATATTCTTCTCTCATTGTTCTTGTAGCTGCTGTCATAAGAATCTGCGCTGCCAGCTGTGCCAGATTAGGCTCTTCTGCTACATATCCTGTTCTTTGCTGAACCATTTTCCAGAAAGCAACGTCAGCTCCATAATTCACCATATCCGAATAAATCTGATTTTCTTCCATATCCAATCCATTCATCAAAACAGCTTTCATAATTGAGCTGGCAGTTACTTCTTTCACATTCGCAATCGCTGCCATTACTGCTAGATGTAATGCTGCTGGAACTGTTGGCGCTTTTTCCATATTTGCAATCTTATTTCTTCTACTGATCGCATTGAAGAACTTACGGTATTCTTTTACCATTTTTCTCAATGTTGGAGTGGGTGGGATATGCATCTCATCCATCCATATTGAAATCAGATCTGCTCTAAACTCTTCGCTGTAAAGTTCAATATCCATGAGCCAATTATCTTCATTTTTCTCATAAGATATTGGACAATACACTAAATAATTATTTACCAGATCATCCATGCTTAATAACTTTTTTACTTCAAAGTTATTTGTGCCTGTAAGAATAATCATCTTGGCATCTGTGAGTTCCATATCTTCAAGTTGATCTTCAAACTCCCGATCTTCATCATGCCAAAAGATGATTCTTCTCTTATAGAATTCTGGTAATGGCTGAGCAAATCTCTTATTCAAATCCTGTGCTATGGTTTGTAAATCCATAATAGCCATTCCTTTCAAATACTATTTTATTTTCGCTAAAACATCCTTGAACTTTTCATAGTTCACCTTGACACCATCATCCAAATCAATCGAAATCATTTGATCTGCTAAATGATGAATTTTCTCTTCATATTCATGCAGTTCCGTACTCTGATTTTGTAATTTTTTTAGCTGTTTATTTAACTTTACTCGTTCACTTGTCGATGCATTTGCAATACGTTGCTCTAATTCTTCTATTGCGGTACGGTATCTACTCTGCTGTTCATGAACGTAGTCAGTACGGATACGAGAGATGGTGTCCGGCTGATATCGATGCATGTAGATTAAGCACTTAAATCCATTCTTCTTGCCAGAATCGAACAGCCAGTAAATCGGGCGTTTCTGATAGATCTTGCAATGATCCTTGTAAAAATCATTCAGGAAGTAGTTTCTGATGACATCCTTTGGCTGACCTTTACCGCCAAGTGCATCGGCTATAAACTTCAAATTTTCCTGCAGAGTATCTTTGCCGTAAACCACTTCCACGAACTTCACGAAACGTGCAACAATATCATCTTCAAAATACTCGTCATCGCTGATCGGGATAATATTGTCCTTTTCCGCAGCAAAAGTAGAATATTTAGAGTCATCCCACTCGCCGCCTGCGTAGACAAGACCCTCCTCATCAATCGAGTAACGACCAAACATACAGCCAACAGCATAAGAAATAAAGGACTTAATATCTCTTTCCAAATCTGCCTTACGAACAGTGACTTCTTTATCTTCAACTTCCGGATTCAATTCGTCCTGAAGTCCGTAAATATCAATAAAGATCCGGTTGAGTTCTTCCTCGTTTTCTTTGAGCTGTTTGAAACGATCATTACACTCCGTTTCCCACTGATGAAAAGCCTCATCAACCGTGGCGATAGGACGAACAAGAGGATGACGCTGGAAATTCCAGGAGGTTTCAAAGTAATCCCAATCGGTGCGTGATAGTGTAATGTTTGATGTGACTAACAGATCAACGGCCTTTGTGTTATCCTTAACATATATTGGCAAACCGATAATATTTCCTACTAAGTAATGCATAGTCGAATTAAGCGTTGATAAATATTTCTGTGCAACACAAGAATTGAGAAAGCCCAAAAAATAAAATTGCCTATTATCATCGAGGAATAGTGTTGGCGCTTCGACATTAAACAAGCATCCCCCTGGTAGATATCTTGCACCGAAAACGCTTGATGTTGTATGTGACCAAGTTATTCCTGGTTTAAAAAATAAGTCATCGTTTCCCATTGCATTTAGGCGGCAACCATCACATTGCCTTATTTCAGCACCATCATTCTGCCAATTAACGATATAATCAAAATTACCATACCATTTACGATATTCTCCCCCTTTTATTTGAGGAGTCCATTTTTTTCTTGTTTGTAAATATTCCCCTTTTGTTTTCATGTTAAACGCAATACACTCTATTTGCACCTCGTGCCAATATTTTAAAAACAAATCATTATTTCCTGTCTGTAAGCCACTTCTGGCAAAACCATATTCACCAATTGTCTTAGCTGAATATGCCTCAATAAACTTCTCGCTCACCCAATACGCCACAGGTTTGCCTGGGATTTTGAAAAAGTTATCTGTGCTTTGCTCATAATAATACCCGCAGTCATGATTTGTAATCGCCTCTAATGTTTTCTGTCTCTGCACCTCCATGCCTCCACGGAAATCCGCCAAACGCAAATAACACCCTTTTTTCTGCACATAGCTATTTTGGAAAGCAAAGGTACAGACCGGAACCGTTGCTTCCTCAAATGCAGAGTATTCAAATTGAATCAGTGTTTCAATCGTTGCCTGATTATACAAGTAGTTGCGCATTTTTTCATAACTCTGAATGAACATCCACACATACGGTGTAAAGAAGCCACAATATCCGGATTTCTTTGCCATTTCAGAACAATGAATCACAAAAGCTGAGAAAAAATCACTCTTATAGTCTGTGTAGTTCTGTTTGATAAAGTCGTTCAATTTTTGATTCATATTGGATGCACCCATATACGGTGGATTTGTAACGACCACATCATATTTTTGCGCCAATGCCTCTGCCACCTGTACCAGCGATAACAGGTCGTTCAACACGTTTTCCCGGCTCATGCTAATATTCTCCCGCACCTCTTCAAAACGAGCATAAAGCGCAGCCCAATCCTGCTGGCTAACAGTAATGATGGAACCGTACTCCTTTGCATCATGCAGTTCACTGATAATGGTATCCATCGCCGCTTTCAGATTGGCATCGCCATTACAAAAATACTCAAGTGCATATTCATCGTAATTTCTATGTTTTTTTCCATCGTTATCGGTATGTCCACTCTCCACGATAGCATACACATGCGGCTGTACCTTACGAAGAAGGAATCTCTTATCATACTGACAGGCCTTCATCATAACAGAGAAATATGCCAGCTGTGCTGCACGGTCATCAATGTCCAAACCATAAATATTTTTTTTCACGATGCTTGCAACCGCTTCACGGGTAGTATAGCCATAGGCTTCATAAATCTGCATCAGCACGTCGAACATATAAGCCAGAATGTGACCACTTCCGCAACAAGGGTCGATGCACAAAATATCCTCCGGTTTCAATGTCTTATACTCTTCACGAATAGAATCAAGCTGTGTCTGAACCTCCGGTTCCTGCTCTGCCTCTTCCAGATAATACTTCCACTGAGATTTCAGCTCATCATTCGGATGACCTTCTACCCACAAACGACCCAAAGAGTTCTCTACCATATAGCGAACAATCCAGTCCGGTGTAAATAACTGAGTTGCGGCAGGAATATTTTCCTTTGTGATTTTTACATTTTTCTTAAGGGCGGCAAATACGTCGTCCTTCTTTTCACTATTATAGTACTGATACAGCCATCCAATAATCTGAATAGCATCCATCCAATCTTCTTCTGGAATAATAGAAATCATCTGTTCAATGACACTACCTTCTCTTAAAAGATTATCTGGCAGCAAAAGCATTGTGTAGTCATCAATTTTCTCAAACATGCCAGGCAGTACTTCATTCAACGCATTGCACTGTGTAATCAAAAGATACTTATACAATCCCTCTGTATCATTTGCTTCTTTATATGCAAAAACTTTCTCTTTCTCTAATCCCTCCATCTCAAGATGAATTGCTTCTGCAAGAATTTCCGGCTTAAAGTTATTTTCAGCATCCGTAAATATACGCACTCTACTTGGCAGATAACCATTTACCTCCATGAATCGAAGCGCAATGAATCTATTGAACCAGGTATACGCTACCTCTTCGATTACTTGCTCATAAGAACTTTCCTTGATTTTCTTAATTAAATCACTTCTCTGTTTTCTTTCCGTATCAGAAAGAACTCTACCGTTTACACTTTGAGCATCCGGATTCTCATGACTCTCTTCTGTCACTTCATATTGTGCCGCTTTTTGGCTGACACGAGCAATCAGCTCGCGTCTAGCCCATACAGCATATTTCTTAATCGCATTCTTATCCATAATCGTTATCCTCTCTAGTTAAGCTGGATTCCATCACAGTTCTGCATAAGTTGCTTCAACTGTGATCGCATCTTCTCTACATAAGCATCAATATCTGCCTCTGTTTCAAGACGCTTCGCCGGAAATACCACCTGTCTATTCAGTGTCTTTATCACTTTCTTAGGTTGTGGTTTTACTTCTTCTCCCGCTGTTGCAGGCTCATTCTCTTCCGGTTTTGGTTGCGGTTTATTTAATCCCTCAATTTTACTAACCGTATCATCCTTGTAAGTAAGCATTGGAGGTAATAATCCATCGAGAAGTGCAAGGCTCCCAAGCTCATTGATTCTCTCTTTTTTCTGCGTATAGAACTCATCTGCTCTAACCATGATGTTCTTCACATCTACACCACTTTCACTGCCAGCTGTATGAATTGCTTCCAGGCACTGTCTTACGATTTCAAGAAGTTCTGCTCTTTTCGCATCTAATAAATGATTATGACCTTTCCGCACCTCTGCCATTAACTCATTCAGTTCTGGAATTTTCTTATAATCAAATCCATTCTGTGTTCTTGTAATAAGACGAATCTTGTTCAATGCCTGGTTTGATTCTTCTTCCTTAGACAGATAGTCCAATTCATTTTTTAAATCATCCACCATCTTTGTTGCTGCATCAAATACCACAACCTGATTCTTGAAAAAGCCCTCCACCTTCTGCATATCTTCCTTATTGTCAAAGAGATCATTTTCATCTTTAAGTATTCTTTCAATAAGTGCGATATTATCCTTCTGCTGCGACAGAATACCAGTAATCAAATCTATACTCTTAATGACAAGTGCATGATCCGGATACATCCGATTCGATTCATACTTCTTATTTAATTCTTCGTAATGCTCCTTCTGCTCTGTGAATCTTTTAACGATAAACGAAATCAATCCATCCTCATCGTCAGGAATACTCATGACATCGAAGTACTCACCCAAAATCTGTTTCACCGACCTCATCTTAGTAGCTGATACAACCTGTCGCTTAGAAATCGTTGTCTTTCCAATCTCACTCTTCTTTCGGAGCATATCCGGAAGTTTTGGATTGTTTGGCTGCACTGTAGATCCAGCATACTTAATCGTTACTTTCTGGTTATAAATCAGCATGGCACATACCGCTGCAATATCAATCTCTTTCCATCCGTATGGGATGCCCTGGTATCTGCTCTGAACATCTGCCATTGATGTAGGAAGATTCTTTGCATACTGCATCTCCAAATACTCCTCAATCTTTGCAGCCGCATCCTTGTTTGGATGAATCAAAAGATTACTGTCCTCAGCTCCACTAAGGAATCCGAGAATATCTGCGTCAGTTTCTGCATGAAGAGAAATCAGGTTAAGATCACTATACACATGAGTCACCAAATACTCTAATGCCTGATCCAATTTCGCCTTAGCACTACCGCCCTTAATCTCAATATGTTCTCCATCAACATAGAATTCCGCCTCAACAATAGCCTTCTCAATCTCGTCAATGGAAGAAGTTTCATACTTGCTTGCTTCGTCCTGCTGATCACGAATGATATCTTGTACCGTCTTCGGAAGCTGCGCTACATTTTTCTGTTTTACATACTTTCTGATCTTCATTGCATTTTCCAGAGACTCGTAGTATGGCGTCTCTCCCAATACAACGATTGCCTGGTTCTTAGACTCGCTCATAAGCGTAAGCTCATTCTTCTCTGTCGCATCCGTTGCAACAGTAAGAAGCTTGAGTCTCATGCCACCAGTAACCGCACCAATTGCATTATTATCCACCATCTGATCGAATGCAAAGTCGTATTTGTCATAACGATATTTCTTTGCTGTATAGATTTCACCGAATACAAGCTGTCCGATTCTTTCAACAATCGTTGCTGTATCAATCGATGTATTTTTAATCTCTCTCTGAATATCTTGCTCTTCATCGGTAAGAAAGTTATAAGTGTCTCCTATACGCCCGATATAGTTCTGGCTCATCAATCTGTCCAGAGACCCACGAACCTTTTCTCTCATGACAATCTTATCCACACGAATGTCATCTGCCATAAGGATAACAATGTTATCAAGATTTGCCTTAATATCATCTATGTAACGAACAAGATATAGAAGCTTTAATACAGCAACATCCTCCTGCTCAATCCCATCCTTGTTATCCGCTGCTTTCTGGCAACGCTCAATTACTCTACGAATAGAACTATCCAGGAATGTATGCACGGTATCATAGAAAAGGTGGAATGGCGCTAATGCATACTCGTCTCTATTCTCTAATTTCTGCGCTGCTTCCTGAAATCCAGAAAGCATCGAACGCTCTCCCCCGGATAAATGTTTACCAGAGTTACCATGCTTACGAATCTCTGAGAATACCTTCTGCATGATAATAAACTGATATGGCACAAACGGGAAATCACGTGCAAACTCCGTAGGGCTTCCATACCCTTTAATATCCAAAATACAATCAGAAAAGCTGAATAAGTTTCTAAGAACGGAAGCATTCTCGTTATACACTTTCTCAAGCTCCGGAGTCACTTCATCTTTCTTTTTCAGAATACGCTTCTGAATAACTTCGTCCGCTGATGAAGAAGTAAGTGATAATCTTGTCTTGAAGCGTGCCTGGATTCTTGAGAACTGATCCTGTCTAGTCTTGATGATTTCATCGATTGCTTCCTGTCCGGTACATACAACCCAAATCTTTCCATTACACTCTGAACCAATCTTCTCAACCAAAGACTGTAAATTCATAAGAAGATCCACGCTATCTCCTACATACTGTCCAACCTCATCAATCATGAATAGCAATCTGAAATCCGCTGGCTTCGTATCTACATACTCTTTCATCTCTGATACAAGCTGTGCAATACTTGTCTCAACAGTCTCTGTTCCATCGAACCAGTTACGCGCTGCTGTCTCACTCATTCCTAATACTTCCATAAGTGTAGCAACAACATCATCCTCAAAGAATGCAAATGCATCTCTTGTTTCAATCCATGGTGCACCATTCTTTTCTTCGAATACTCTTCTGAATTCTTCTGTTTTTCCTTGCTTATCAATGAACTGCTCTAACTTTGCAACCTTTAGATTCTCACCATAAAATCCAAGGTAGTTATAAAACATCTTTGCAAATACGCGAAGTACCGCTGTCTTATCCTTATTGATAGAGCCTTCAATATCAATATTAAAAAGGATGGTATCTGTTTCTCCTCTAATTGCATTTGAAATAGACATGAACGTAGCTTCATCATCAAACTTGATTCTGAAATAATCCTCTACGGTCTTGCCATCTACCTGCTTATTCTCCAGTAAATAAGAGAGCATTTTTAAGAAGTGAGATTTACCACTTCCAAAGAATCCTGAAATCCATACACCAATATCTGCTGTAGGCTCCCGGAAGGACTCACCGTAATTATTGAAAAATGTAATCAAATGCTTACGAATATCTCTCGTAATGACATACTCTTTCACTTCCTGTGCCAATACCTCATCGGTATCCTGATCAACCTTTACGACTCCATTGATTTTACGATCAATATCATCATAGAACATGTTTTGAATTCTCATTTTGCAGTCCCTCCCTAAACAATGTTGAATGCTCGATAATATGGATTTGGCTCCAATCTGTCGAATAATCTTACAAATCGTCCATCGTACTTACCTGGATACATCACAAGAATCGGTACATCTGGAAATTCTGGTTGAAGTGCTTCTAACAAAGAGTGTATTCGCATAAATGGAAACACAGCTCCTACCCCTGTTAGCAATAGAACATCACCAGGCTCATGTGGCTCATAGTGCATCTTTTCCACAAATGATTTATTATTGGCAAACTGCTGAATCTGTTTAATCAGTTGCTCCCTACCTTTTTTCTGTTCCATATTCGCTGCAGCTTTTGTAATTCTTTTATCATCACATATTTCAATAAATGTTTTATACAGATTCATTTCCTTCAGATTACATCGAAGACTCTGATCTGTTGTTAAATTCTCGATAAAATGTCGAATCGTCATCTCTTCTTTTGGATCGTAACAGAAGATTCTTATATTTACTTCATTACTCAATCCTTTCCCTTCCAAGAATTCATCCTTTTGGATTTCTTCTCGAAGATTATCCAATCTTTCTTTTAAATCACTCATATATTTAACCTATGAAAAGCAGTTAAATGCTGCTAATGCCCTTTCATCGTTATTTGCCCTTATCAAATCTTCCACCGGTGAATTCAACCAGACTGGATTTAGATGATCTGCTCTCGGTCCATCTATATATTCATTCTCTGCAAGGATTCTATTTAGAACTTGCTTTAGCTTCTTTATTGTAGAATCAGACCAAGATGCTACTGCATCGTCTTGTTCTTGTAGCTGCATGAAGAAAACATTCAGATCTATTGGTCCGTAAGACATATCTTGAGATTTCAGCTTGTTTCCGATTACTGTTACCATATAATCCCAAACAATTCTGTACTGTTTCATCATTGCATACATGCATGCTTGCTTTGCTACATCCATAGGCTGGTGTGCAATAATATCAATCAATCTATCGTCATCAATCACCCTAAGTCTTTTTACACAAACTTTTGCAATATTTTTAATCATTCGCTCTGTTGGAAATTGAAATAGATTGTCTCGTACTACTGCCTCTATCACTTCTTCATCACTCAAAGACTCATCACATATCAGTTTTGCAACTACCCTTGTTTCGTTAAACAAAAACTGTTCTCTTGTAAGTGCACCACTGCCATTGTACGGAGAATCATATTGATATCTAGCCATTGAGTTCATCCTTTCTCTGATCTTCTTTCACAAATTCGCAAATGTCGCTTATATCACAATCTAAATATGATGCGATTTTCAAAAGAACACTCATTGATACTTCTTCATCCTTTCGCATTTTTGTCATCGTGTTTGGTGCAATTTCTACTGCTTTTCGTAAATCGGCACTGCTTAATTTCCGATCAATGAGCAACTTCCATAATTTGTTGTAACTTACTTTCATACTATACCTCTCGCTCTATAATCATCAACGATCGTTTCCTTTCTCAATAGATGGGCAAGCCCATCATATACATTATAGTACGTTGGTCTGATTCTTTCAATTGAAATCTCTCAATTTCTTGCGAGTTTGTTTCACACTTGTTATACAACCACTCACACTATTAAAGGGGCTATCACTTTAACGAATAAAAAGTTAAAGTAACAGCCCCTTTTTAACATTAATCAGGCCACAAAAACCCAGCCTTCTTACGTCATCTTTCTGTTATTGCAACAATTGTTTTAAATGTTCAAACGTATTTTTATCCTCCACATAAATATACGTTGTTTCTCTTGCTCTTGTTAATAAAACTCTATATGCATTTATCACAAATTGCTTTCTCAGGATCTTGTAATCTAGCAACGGGTTACGAAGATTTTTTTCCCGGTTTTTCCATCGAATTAACTCATTCGCTGTGCTAACGTGCATCCATATTCCTCCATATCTACTCTTGCCTTTCGATTTTTCCGAATCTGGCCATCTCTTCTCATTTATTTCCCAATCATTTTTTTGCGGATTCCACTTTAATGTATCTCCCCAGATCATGATACAGTCATCAAATTCCAAACCTTGGCATCCGAACTGCGTGACAAATGAGTCTAAGTCATTACACTGTTTTTTACAAAAGAAATTATATAAATCTCTTCCTTTATCCTGAAGCCAAGTTTTTTCTAATAAATATTGTCGTCCTTTTGTACTATCAATATTATAGCTGGCAACCACCACTCCATATGATTCATCTTCTTCGCAAAATGGTTTCACATTCCCCTTTGTTACAATCCGTTTGATATCTTCAAACGTATTATATACTTCATATCCTGTTTGATGTTTTCTTGTAAAAGGTGTATTTTCAAGTATCCCTTTGACTATTTCCAACTTCGGATCTCCCAAATCGTTTCTTTGACTATTTACCAAGGTTAATGCTCTGTATGACTTCGCCGACGCACAATCAATTCCATGACAAACAAACTCGTTTTCAAGTTCATCTTCTGACACGTACAGCTTTAATTTAACAGGGCATTTAAACTGATTTATATACTTTTGAATTCGACAAATGGAAGAAATAACATCCTTCTCACCATCTTCTTCCCCACTATTTATCTCCTGGCCGTTTCCAATAAATAGAACCAAACACTTATTTTGAGAGGTCTTCTGTGCAGCAATCAATGCTCCCATAATTAACAGATAGGCTTCTGAATAATCATTTCCATAGATGCATTGCTGTTCCGCAGTTGTATATTCTGATTTATATTCTCCTCTTTCCTTTTTGGTCCTTAAAGCAATATTTAAAGAATTCCATAAACGTTGCGCCTCATCCACCAAAAGAACTTGATCATGAATTTGTGTAATACTTCTTTTACACGCTTGATGTGGATCATATAATGTATCAATATGACCGATCAAATGCTCTCCTAATCCCTCCAATGAATCAATCTGTCCTTCATTTATTAGTCGCTCAAATATGGGATTGCTAATCTTACCAGCCTTTATTTTTTCTATTGTATGTTCCACAATGCTCGTGAAATAACTTTCCAGATTGCCATTACCTGTAACATATTGAACATTTGTAATGTTATTATTAAGACATTTTTCCAACAAAGTAAATGCTGTTCCTGTTTTCCCTGTTCCTGGTCCACCTTTCACAAATATAATTCCTAACGTTGTTTCCTTCTGCCCTAGTACTTCTTGAATAATCTGATTACAAAGTTCAACGTTAGCATTATCTTTTACAACATAATCTACGATACCATTTTTTATCAGAGAGGCTAACGCCCCTGTGATACTTGGATCCATGTATCTTCTTTCATTTAATAAATCTTCAAACTCATTTTGGCTCGCTGGAGCACTTATTAAATCAAGAATCTGAACAAATTCAGCGCCAGATATGATAGTATCGTCTTCTGGTAGTTTTCCTATCATCTGTGGACTTGTAAAAATCAAATGCTTATCAAGTGTCAATTGTTCATCATTTATCATCCCAACAACTTTTTCGTTACTTCGACGTATCAAATTATAATATCGTCTTAATTGCTTAACATATCCTTTTATCGTAATTTCGTCAGACTGCATTCCACTCTTAAATTCTAAAATATCAATTCTTGACCTACTAACAATAATCGCATCTACCCAGCGTTTCTTAAGATGATATTCAAAACCGATTTCAACGCTTCCTATTCTCGATAATTGTTCTTCATCTAAGAACTTACAAATATATCGCTTGCAATCAATCCATGAACGAATTTTGTTCAGCGGATCATCCTCATCTGTTATCGAATATGGTAAGCATTCATTCACTTCCTGTAGCGCTTGTTTATATATCTCCTTATCCATTTCCCTTCCTTCTGTATGCTTGTAAAGTGTTTCACAAAATTCATACTCACCATCTAGCTCTTTAAGCTCCTTAAATGTATATGTAACAATTTCTAGTTCTCCTCTATTAGAAAAAATTCTCATATCAAAACCTCCTGGTCTATCTTATCTCTTACACGAATACCTCGCTCATCTATTTCTGATATACAGCCACTTTTGTAGGTACCGTCTTGAAATTATCATCTGTTACCGGCCCTTCGTAAATTTTAATCTTACATTCTCTTGTTTTCATGTTAAGTCCATAAACTCTATAGATAAGATACGTATACTTATCATCCTTTGACGCTTCGATCTCATTATACGACATTTCAAACCCATCCGCATAATTATCCTTCGAAGTCTTAACTTCTACATGAATTTCGTTGCCCGCTTGATCCCACGCGCGAATGTCATATCCCAGACCATCTCCTTCTTCTTTTGCTGCATGTACAGGCACCTTCCGTCCAAAATTTTGTGCTTCTCTTGTTAGAATATCCATTACGATTTCTTCCCCTAGCACACCAATCTTATTTTTCGCCTTTTGAATTTTCGCATAATCTGGCTTTTTCGCTACTCCGGTATACTTTTTTCCTTTCTTTTTATGAATCGTACCATTTTCCTCAAACTCTACTTTAAACCCTGCTACATTTTCTATCTGGAGCTCCTGCACTTCTTCTTCCGTAAGATCTGTTTCTTTTATGATCAACGGCGTATTATCAAGTACACAATTAGCCTTTTTTGTAAGATTCACAAAATCAGTAAATGATATCGTGTTCATGCCATACTGATTCCAAAAATGTTCCCAGGTTCCTGGCTTCTTTTTTTTACTATCCCATACTAAGCTTTCCAAAAGCGAGTCTCCCTGCTTGATGGGTGGGACAATTGCAAATACATTTGAGATCGTCGCTGTAACATTTCCCTCTTCATCCGGTTCCGTAATACTCGATATCACGCCTCCGGCATAAATGGTAAATTTCCTATCACGGTTCAGCTTGCCTGGCCTTCTATGTAAGACAAATGCCCCTACATGCATTTTGTTAAACTGTCGTATATTCCAGCCATAACTTGTGAGATCATCTTTGTATTTTAATACGCCATCTACTGTTTTACCATGATCAAGAATAAATACCTCCTGATTCTCCAACGGTTCCGGTAATATCGAAAAAATATCCGCCATAATACTCCTCCTTTTCACTCAGGACATTTATTTGTTCTGGTTGAATTGTACATCATACTCCCATTATCGTCAATACCCAGGACAACAAATTGTCCTGGGTATTGTTTTTGGATATATACAAATAGTCCCGCATAATATCATGCTTTCTTCGACAATAAACAAACCGTCTCCACATGCGGTATTACTTTACGTCGCATTAACATTCACGGACAACTGATAGATTTAGGATTTTTACCCCTTTCATAAAAGCAGAAAATTCTCAACACCCGGTGCGCGAACAGTTTCTGGCTCAAAATTTAAACAATCAACCGTTTTCTTAGATATCCGCTTTTCTTCATTCGTTCATAAGTACCAAATGTATCATTCTTATTTACAAACTCCAATGCTTCTTCATATTCCATTCCTAATATAAGTAAATTCATTCTCACAGCATGTAAATAATTCTCGTAACCTTCCCATTCTGGGTTTTTAGACAATTCTCGAATTGTAGAACGTGATAATATGGGGTTGATTGCAAAATTATCTGGCTGACAAAAACTATTTACAATATTGATATTATTTTCCATCACATTTGTTTGTCCCATTGTAGAACCACCTATACTGGCAGGAAAAAGAACCACTCAATCAGACAGTAGCCGGATGAAATATATCCCTCTATACTGCTACAACTTTCGATGGAACATCGAGATAAGCTATTATGAGCAGAAATAGAATTATGTGCCACTAGATAAAACGAGAGCCACAATCTCGGTAGTTTCCCTACCAACAATTGTGGCTTTATCATCTATATTCATCCCTAAGTAGTTTATTACTACTAAAAATTTCCCCAAAACATTTGCCATTATCCCGATTCTTCCCATGTGCCTTAGTAGTCTAAATCGTAGTATTCCCAAAACTTTCTGCCACATTCTCCTTCCGGATAATATGCACTGCAATTTGTCCAAATCTGAAATTTCATGTTCATTCCTTCATACGCCGTTCTGTGTCACACAATACAGCACGCCTGTTCAATCAAACAGGTATGTTTCTTACTTTCCTTGTCATAATTTATCCCGACTAAAAGCAAGTTGCCATGATATTCCTTTAAACTCTGTACATACTTCTTTTCTTTAATCTGATCAATCGCACCTTCTGCAGATTGATCATATTTTAATTCGATAATCATCGCCGGTTTGTCGGAATGTTTCTTTGGAAGATATACGATATCTGCAAACCCTTTTCCGGTTGGCAGTTCCCGAATCTTCGTGTATTCCTTCATCGCATTGTAGTAGGCAAGCGAAATGACGCAACTTAAAGAATTCTCATCATTATACGTTAAAATCGAGGTGTTCTCACTATGTACTGCATCCAGAATCTCTGCCACCGTTTCCCCATCCTTCAGCCATGTTGCCGAAAGCAGACGTTCAGACTGCTCTAATGCATCGATGACATCCTTCCATTTGCAGGATTTCACAGTCCGCACAAATTCTTCTCGAATCTCTGCGTTTGGAATTGACACCTGCTGGCATTCCGAATTATATGCCAGATAACCAAGATGTACAAGGAGTGTTAAAACATCATCCCGATTTTCAAAGGTTGTCATATCATTTTGGAATGTTTTATAATCAATGGTAATCTTTTCCCCACCAAGCATCCGGACAATTGCATCCTTCAACCCGTCATAATTAAGGTCAATGTAAATTTTTAATGCTTCGTATGTCTCCGTCTGCGTCCAGTAACTTTCAAACTGCCGGTACAAAATGGAATCCACAACAGATTTTGGATTATAAATGTGAGGTACTTCCGGAAAAGAATAACCATCATACCAATTTTTCATTGTTTCAAAATCTACCTCATATTTTTTGCAGAGATTCTTTACTTCTTCTTCCGTAAACCCGATAAACTCCGCAAAATTTCTTGGATTGGTCATGGAATACTCTGTAAACATGTTTAATGCGGAATGGGTTCCGTATTTCTTAATCGGCAGAATTCCGGTCATATAGGCAAGCGCAACGTATGTTTTATCTTTCAGCAGATTTCTTATAAAATCCAGATACTTTTTCTGGTCATCGACAGAATACTGACGGTCTCTTAATATGCAGTCCCATTCGTCAATGATAAAGATAAAACTTTCTTTTGTTTCATTGTATAATTTATCCAGTGCGACCCCAAGATTGGTTTCTCCGTCTGGTACCTTTCCGGGAAATGCCTTATTCAGTTCTTCTATCACTTCTTTTTGAAGATACGTGAGCATGGCATTTACCGAATATTCCGTAATGGTTAGGAAATTCTGGATGTTTAACATAATCACATTGTACTGATTCAGATGTTTCCGGTAATCTTCATTTTGGGCAATCTTATACGGAGCAAATAATTCAGACGAATCACAGCCCTTTCCATAATAGGCTGCCAGCATACACGCTGCCATCGTTTTTCCAAACCGTCTTGGACGGCTGATACAGATAAATTTCTGTGGTGTTTTGATACATCGGTTGGTGCATGCTATCAATTCCGTTTTATCTACATATATCATTCCGTTCACCGCTTCTTGAAATGCTTCCTTTCCCGGATTCAGGTAAACTCCCATAACGTTCCCTCCCTGTCTTTTTTATTTAGTATATCACACTTTCAGCGTTCGTAACAGTTCCGGTTTGGTATCACAACTACTACTTTTTTTGATGTTCACTGTCTTTCCTAAATTTCATCTCTTAGCAAGCATACTGTTTTTCAATTTCTCGTAATTCATACATTTCGCCTAGAATAATTGCCCCGGAAGTTTCAATTTTTCTTTAACAGGAAACTCCTTATCGAATGTTTCCACCTCTGCTTCATCCACAAAATACCCCTGTGGCGCTGCATACTCACCTGCAATCCCCTCCAAATATCCCGGAATCAATTCTTTGCATAAAAAGAAAGATGCATCTTCCTCTTCAGGCAGACCATGATAACGAATACCAAACGTACTTGCCAAAACACAACCGCTCTTTCCATAAAAGTCAATATTCCCTTCAAAACAAACTGCACCACAGCCAAGTTCCTTTGCTTTTTCAAAAGAGTAGTCTAATAAAATTTTTCCATATCCTTTCCTTTTATGTTCCGGTGTAATGCAGATTGGCCCCATCGTCATGATAGGGATTATCCTGCCATCATCCGCTTTGATATTTGCTCTCATAAACATGTTCTGACCGATGACCTTACCATCCTGTTCCATAACAAAATCAAGCTCCGGAACAAATGCAGGATCATCTCGTAGCTGATTTAGAACATAATGTTCATAGCATCCCGGACGATATACATTCCAGAAGCTTTCTCTTACCAAATTTTCCACTTCGCGATATTCTTCTTTTTTCTCTAAACGAATGATAATATTGTCTGTATTCATTATATTTTCTTTATCCTTTCCGGTTTCTTTTATTGAGTTTTGCAATATTCTTAAATTTTTGCCTTTTCTCTTCCAGATACCCCTGGGTATCTTCTACATACCGATTCTCATTCTTCAGTTTTTGATAGGAACGCAGTCGAGCAATCGGTAATTCACCACGCTCTACTGCCTCCTGCACTGCACACCCTGGCTCACTGCCCAAATGCGTGCAATCACGAAAGCGACAATGCTGTGCCAGCTTCTCGATGTCCGCAAAAGTCTGATCAATTCCGTCCCCGGCATCCCACATCCCCAGTTCACGCATCCCCGGTGTATCAATCACCATGCCGCCGGATGGCAAAAGAATCAGTTCCCGATGGGTTGTCGTGTGCCGTCCTTTGTCATCATTTCTCAGTCCATTCGTATCCAGATGGTTTTCACCCAGCAGACAATTGATCAAGGTAGACTTTCCTACACCTGACGAACCGATAAATGCGATTGTCTTTCCCTCAGAAAGATACGGATAAATCTGCGCATAACCGTTTTGATTTATCGTATTCGTCACTAAAACATCCACACCTGCTGCTACGGAAGATACTTCAAACAGTTTATGCTCCAGATCTTTGCACAAGTCCGCTTTTGTCAGGACAACAACCGGCACAGCACCACTGTTCCATGCAATCGAGACATAGCGTTCTAAACGCCGTAAATTAAAATCGTTATTCAAGGACATACACAAAAATACCGTATCAATATTGGCAGCAACAACCTGCTCCTCATTTTTTTCACCGGCAGCTTTTCGGATAAAGCAGCTTTTTCGCGGAAGCACCTGGCGGATCACTGCGTTACCACCGCTTTTGTTCCAGTCAACCATAACAAAATCACCTACTGCCGGATATTCTGATTTTGCCTGTACATCATATTGGAATCTACCCGATATTTCTCCCCATTTTTCTCCCTGCGAAGAAACCAGCCGATATTTTCCTTTTTCCTGTGAAAGAACGCGCGAAACAATCCAATCCCCAAAACGTTCTGCCGATCTTTCTACTGTCTCAGACAGACCATACTGTCTCATAGCCATCTCGTTTCTCATATCATTCCTCCTGACTCCCCCCATACCTCTGCATAAAATGTTCCATATGATTACGGAGAATTTCAATATACTCCGCATTTTCTCCTGTTTTATCAAACATACTGATCAGAAGGAAAAGCGGAGCATAATATTCTACAGCAAGCTGTCTGGGATTTTCCTCTTTCAATACGCCTTCCTGCATTAGTTCACGGAACAGATCTTCCATATAAGCAACCGGACCTGCAACGATACACTGGCTGTAAAGTTCTGCCATTTCTGTATTGCGATATTGCTCCAACGTCAGCATCCTACGAAAATTGGACGCAAAATCATCTTCTGTCCAAAAGAAAAACTGAGCAATCGTAAAATCCAATATTTTTTCAAGCGACTGATTTTTATATGCTTTCGGCTGGTTCTCATATTTTACTTGCGGTACTTCATATTTTTCCGCTCTTTTGGCATCCATTTGATACATTCTCTCAACGATGCGATCAAAAATATCACGTTTGTTTTTATAATGCTTATATAGCGCTCCCTTTGTCATTCCCAATTCTCCTGCGATTGTACTTACAGAGACAGCCTCATAACCATCCCTTGCAAACAAATGAAGTGCAGTCATTAATATTTTTTCCTTTGTGTCAGACATAATTTATCTCCTCCATTTAGTAAACGACCGTTTACGCTTATTATAGTAAACCATCGTTTACCTGTCAAGAAGTTTTGTCAGCATCATTCAGAATCATCCTTCTTCTCCTCATAGCTTGATTCACCTAAAGTTTCAGTTCTAACTGTATGTTATTTCTATCTTCATTATACAATTCATCATTAATCTCTGCCGACTCTTTACAACCTTGCTTTTTATAAAATGCTACTGTTGCTTCAGAAGACCATGCACACAAATATAATTTCTCTGCTCCAAACTCGATAGCCGCCTCTTTACAGAGCTTCATCAGCTCATTGCCAATACCCAAGTTTCTTCGATTATTTGATATGAAAAGTTGATCAAGCAATACATATTTTTCATTTTTCCCAAAAATCTTAGCATCGACAGTTGCAAATCCTACAAGCTGTTTACCGTCGAAACAACCAAACGCTCTGCCACCTTGTAATATCGTATTTCTGAATCTATCATAGTGCCAAGGCATACCATAAGGCAGCATCTCATTTACCCAGTCAATTTTTTGCAGTTCATATACTCCCTTATCATTCCTTTTCCATACATTCTCAATAAAATACGAAGCGTCAATTTCACCTATTTTTATTGCTTCTTCGATATTCATCGTTCTATATGTTAACATGTTTTCATTCTCCCCTTCTTTCGTTGATTTCTTTTTTCTCTTCATACACCTTTGAAAAGTGTTCAAAATGCTTCCTGATTTTTTTCAGTACCTCTTCTTCTCTCTCCGGCTGATTGTCATACATATGAATCAGCAGAGAAACCGGAATCTAGCGAACTCAGTTCACCAAACTGGAGCTTTACGGTGAAATATTCTCGCCTCTACACTTTTGCTTGTTTCTTTGCAACAATCAAATAGCGATGAATCGTTCCTTCGATTTCTCCTTTTTCATCAATCACTTCTTGCATTTTCAAAAGGTGTTCAAAACATTTATCAACCGTAAACTCTGGGAACTCCCACTCTATGATATGAGCAAACCAAACAAATGCGCCCACATCAAAGAACTTAATAGGGCGAAATGCTTCCTCAGCTTTCACAATATTGAATCCTGCATTTTCAAAATGCATACGTTGTTCTTTAAGATTCAAATGAGGAAACGGTTTTTCTGTTTCGGGCAGTACCAGTTGAACCAAATCTCTGTCATTATCACTGCCAACTTGCTCCGTAATGAACACGCCATTGGGACATAATATGCGATGAAGTTCCTTTGCATTAAAATCACCATGGCGATTGATTACCAAATCAAAAGATTCATCCGCAAATGGGATTTTCGCCGGATTATTGCACTCCTTGAAGTTTATGCCTAATGGTAAAAGTTTTTCCTTGCACAGTTTGACATTTGGAGGATACCCCTCTGTGGCTGAGGTTTGAGAATACGGATGATTCAAAGATAGTAAAAATTCACCGCCACCTGTATCATAATCCATAAGATTGGTGCTGTTCTTTAGGTGCTGCCTTACTATTTGTTCATAGTCCCATGGCAAATCGTTTTCTTCCTCATATTTGCCATGAATATGTGAAAAATCCCATCCATGAATATGTGCGATTCTTTCTTCCTGCTTCCAAATGCTTTTCAAATATTCTCTGTTCATAAAACTGCGTTCCTTTCAATAATAGCTTAGGCATCCTTCCTCAAAAGAGATCTGCCTTCCTTTTCGAGATTGTAATAAGATATGATGGCTATAGTAATAGTTCCTAATATAGAAAATCCGTCCATCCGGTATTCTCTGCATAAAGGTTCTGCTTTCCCCGATACGCAAATCCAAGCTTTTTATACATTTGCTGAGCACGAATATTTGATGCCAACGCATCAAGACGGATTGCTTTCTTTCCTTTTCCCATTGCCAGAGAAATGCTTTCTGCCATCATTCTTTTGGATATACCCTTTCCCTGATATTCAGGTAATACAAACACCGCGAGCAAATAACTCTCCTATTTTTATTTTGATGAATGTTGGAATCAGCGGCAATCATACTCCGAAATAAAATCATACGAAAATTCAATTACTTCTCAAGTAAGCTTTTCACACATTTTCTCCTATCTTTTTGCCCTTCGGACAAGAAGCATCCCTCACTCTAAGGAACTCGGTCAATTCTGAGTTATAGAATTCCCGTTGTCATCATTGTTGAAACAATCTCAGCAGCTTCATACTCATTGATTTCATCATTTTTGTCATCAGAAATATCTATGAGTTTTGTTCCACAGACTGGACATTTTTCTTCTTCGTTTGCAAATTTCCTCTTACATTTTTCACAATACTTCATATAAATACCTCCACAAATTCTTAGGTAGTGTCTGCTTTATACATCCAAAATCAGCTCTACCCCAGTAAAATCGAGGCTTCCAGGGTCTATGAGCCTTTACCTCCCCTTTCTTTGGCTTGTTTAACCCAAATTTTACTTCGGGAATCCAGTCAAGGCCGGGCTGAAATCCCGTTAAATTCAGCCCTGACGGGATTTCCGTAAGTAAAATAGAATCGCTCAAGCCAAAGGAAAAGGAGTTGATTTTTTCATATCGTACTTTACACTACCAATTCTTATTTGTCGTTACATTTTCATCTATCTATTATCAGGAAAAGAGCAGGCATAATTTTATTCAGCACAAGCCCTAAAATCATCTGTTGCTGATTGTACTCCCCGGCAGGAACCGGCAACGTATCCAATAATTTCTGAAAATCCGAAACTGAGTCCGGAATCAGTACCTCCTCAATGGTTGTCACACCAGCACGATAATTATACTCCATAGTAACGCTTAATGGCATTTGCAACATATTCTGAACAACCTATTCCAAACTGACTGTCGGTAACCTCTGCCAATTTTGAATTCTGCAGATATTCTTTTGACAAATCAAGTAAAATACTTCTTGCATTATCAAGTGCAAACATCTTTTTGTAGTTTTCCGCAAGCATCTCTACAGCAGACCGTTCCATATCCATATTGTCGCATTCTTTTGCAGACATAAACAGTTTGTAGATTTTAGTATTTTCATCCTGTTCCTGCTTTATTTCCTCAGTATCACCGGTTGACTGCATGATTGCTTCCATTGCCTTTTCTTTGCTTCCATACCACTTCATTAAGTCCGCCATAGCCTGTTCATTTGTAAAACCGGATGATAAGTAATCTTTATAATTTTCCAAACTCCCATACTTTTGCACCTGTTCATCAATATTCTCTTTCGACATACATTCTAACGTATGATTCACAATTTTCTGCACTTCATCATTACTAAACGCTTCAAAACTCATAGTATTAACTCCTTTCATTACATCCGTGATCAACTCAATAATCCCATTTAAACGATTTCGCTTCTGTTCCAGCAAATTCTTTTGCGTTTTTAAAATCTGTTCTTTATCATAATTCGGGTTATCCATAATTCTTTTAATGTCAATCAATGGTATTTCCAATTCTCTAAAGAACAAGATTTCCTGCAACCTTTCTAACGCTTTGTTGTCATAGAGCCGATAACCAGTCTCTGTTAATTCAGTTGGTTTCAACAAACCGATTTCATCATAATATCTCAACGTCCTTATACTTACTCCGGTTATCATAGATACTTCTTTTACAGTCTTCATGTTTCCCTCCTTTCACATATATCGTAAACCGTTACGTTACGAGAGAGTCAATACGAAATTTCATTGTTTATTCGATTTCTTTATTGTCATTATCCCACCAGTCAGGTGCATTTTGTAAAATGTCCTCAAGTGTCTCTCTTGATATGGCAAAAACAGGAATGTCCAAATGAAACTGTTCTTTAATCATTCCTTGAATCTGTTTTGTCAACTTCTCTGTATCACCTTCATCACTGGAAACAATCACATTACCACTGTTAAGATATGTCTTAACTTCTTCAAAAGTAAGTTTTTCAAAACCTTTCTTTAATTCTGCCATTGATACTTTACCTCATAGCTTAATTCACCTAAAGTTTCTGCAAATTTGATTTTATCTCTCCTATAAGATAGTTCCGTAATTCATTTAACTCTTCCTCCGGAAGTATGTGTTCTTCACCTTCAAACCATATTTTCATTGCCAGCTCCGGTAGATATTTTAAGTTTTCAGGCACATTCTTTATCATCCAAATACCGCCCTCATATTTTGACAATATTCTTTTTTCTCTCTTAAAGGATAAAATTCTCCCCAATATCAAAACATTACTTGCAAGGTATCTGGAATCATAAGCATGAAAATCATATTCATCTATATCGGCACTGATTGCCAGCCAAAAATCTTCATCCGAAACATCCGCAAATACTTCCCCTATCTCTTTTCCATATAATACAATACCACACTGCTTAAGCAACTTGATATAGCTGGTCACATCTGCATCCGGAAATTCATGGTCTGCCACATATACTTCCAAATCCGGATTCCGAAACCTTTCAAGATACTTATCTTTCCAGAAATCACTGTAATGAAACACACACTTTCCCACAATTTCTGCTATTTGTTTTGTACGCAATACCTGCCAAAATAAGCGTCATTGTTCCCAATGTCTGCTGTTGAAACCTCACAACAGTTTTTCAACTCTCAGCATTCACTTTTGCAATAAAAGCATTTTTTATCTAATCTGAATAGGATGTGCCTCTGTTACAAAGATCATTCCGTCATACATGCTGGCAGGACTTCCCCAGATTCGGTATGCATAAGGAAAAACTCTCATAATGATCCTGTTCAATAAGGACATCTGATTTTCACCCAAATTGCCCATATAACAGTATCCGATGACTTCAGGTTTCAAAGCGGACTCTTCCGGAATTTTTGAAAAGTCCAGCCAGCAGATGTCATATCCGCATTTCTTTGCCGCTTTTGCAAGCGGATCATGGGAATAGGCGGTGAACTTCGTGCGTTTCTCACTTCCATTGGGCATATTATTCGTCGTTTTGTAAAAATCTGTACCGATTACAAAATAAGAAGTTTGCCCAATCGTATCCGCCAGAATATGTCCCATGTATGGATTCTCTTCATCATAAGAGCCAAATTGATCGACATGTCCGTTATGTCCGGAGATAAAGATTCGGCTATTCTCCCGCGCTTCCTCCTGCCTGAGAATCCACATGGTATTTTCTGCCATAAACCTGTCTCTGAGTGCCATGCCTGCCTGCATATCCTCCATTGCATTTTCTAGTTCAATATTTTGAAGCAGAATATCGGCAAAATGTACTGCCTGTGAAGTTTCCGGTTTCTCATTTTCAAGAAGCATTTCCTTTACCCCTTTGATTATCTCTGCCCTCTGCTCACCGGTGTAGTCATTATTTCGTGTTCCGTTATTCCATATCTTTTTTAGTTCTGCCGTGTCTGCTCCCAAAGCCCCAGCCATTTCAATAAAGTACTCATAATTCTCTTCATAACTTTGCATATCGAAGCCGTAGAAGCAAAGATCTTCACCCTCCCCAGCTTTCTCGTTATACTCGCGCATCCAGCTAAGCAGATTTGCTATCTCATCCGTTTTGTAAATCTGAAAACCCAGCGCATCAGCGACTTGCTCTGCTGTTCCTTCACCACCATGAATATACCTGTTTGCGGTCTCACAGCAACCACAATCTGCTTCTAACGCAAAGGATTTTACACCATATTTTTCCACCATAATCTGAAACACGTCCAATTTCAACTGCTGAAACTCTGCATTTCCATGAGTCGCTTCACCTAACGCAATAATTCTTGTTTCTTCAGGAATTATTATTTCTGAAACCTGTCCTGCGTATTTGGCAAACTCTGCAGTATCTGCACTCTTTCCGGTCCCAACCCCACCAAACCGACAGTAAATACCTCCTGCTATGATAATTATAATAAGCATTCCTAAAATAATACTGCGAATGATAAAATGCTTCTTCCTTGATTTTCCCATAATAATCTTCCTTTCTATTCCCTTATACCGTACTTCCATACATTGTTTCTGCTGATTAACTGTATTTTTCAAATTGGCATTGCTCTTTTACTTCGTCTCCTACAAGAGTGATTGCTTTTTCAGGACAACGGCTTATACAGCGATAGCACATCGTACACTTTGTATCTGCCACCGCTTTTCCATCAACCATCGATATATTCTTCATTGGACACAAAGAAGCACACAATCCACAACCAATACATGAATCGCTTATCTTTAATTTATTGGTATAACCCATCGTTTTACGATAAAACCATAGTCTTTGTCCAAATAATCCCTTAATATGTGCTATGAACGATAACCCTTCTTGAGGATATTTTCCCTGCTTAATTTGTTCTGCAACCTGTTCTATACGCTTATCCGCATTTTTAACGATTTGCCGGTTTTCTTCCATATCTTTTTTTAACATTTTACTGTCACAGACTGAATCAGGCATTTTTATTTGTATACCTCCCAGGATTTCTGCACCATACTTCTTTAAAATTCTTGCTGTACAACCTGTTCCATCACCACTGAAAAGCCCCATTGTATTTACACAAAACACTTTTTTTCCTTTCCATAAGAAAGCATTTCTTTTAATAAAATCGCGTACCATAAAGGGAGCATTAGAAAATTGTGTTGGATAACCCAGAATAATTGTGTCCTGCTTCTCTAACATATGCGTAATCTGTGGATGTTCTAACGGAACACTTTTTGCAGTATCATCCAACAAATATAACAGCTTTTGAACGCAGTGCTTCGTATTTCCTGTTCCACTTAAGTATATTCCAATCATTTTTATCACCTCACAAAATTTATAGTACAAAAGTCTGTCCATCCGGTGCTATCAGCGTACAAATTCCCATATGCCCTACACCCGGATAATAAATTCTTCTTTTATGCCCTACAAATCAGAATAATCAACTGCATTGGATTCCTTTTGTATCAAATCCCGAAAGGTGGCATCCCGGTCAAATTCCCCTTCCA
>JBJENW010000033.1:0-4325 GCA_051880395.1 Lachnospiraceae bacterium
TTACAACTGCTTTCTTCTGGATACCGGAAAATGCACTGTTTCCGATTTTTTTCAATTGTTTTGATTTTACGGTGATCGTTTTCAGGTTTTTGTCTCCTTTAAATGCATTACTTCCGATTGTCGTGACATTGGTTCCGATCACGACAGACTTCAGTGATGCGCAGTCTTTGAAGGCGTTGTTTCCGATTTCTGTGATCTTAAAAATTGCTCCACCAAACTTCACAGTTTCTAATTTTATGGATTTCAATGCTTTCTTTGCATCTTTGGTTGTCACACCGACTACGGTAACGGCACCTTTTCCGTTTGTTTTCGTATCTGTGATGGTGTATTTGATGCCGTCTTTTGTTGTAAAGCTCTGCTTCTTCTTGACACTGATCGTAAAGGTCTTTTTGATCGTTCCTTCATAATCTCCGGTTCCGGTAAGGATGACGGTTGCCGTTCCGATTGTGTTGTTTTTCTGGTAAGAAACCTTGTAATCCTGATTCTGTTTTAGCGTTTTGTCCGCGAGTGTAACAGTCAGCTTTTTAAATGTTACCGGTTTTCCCGTGTAGTATTGATTGGAAACGCCTGCCAGTTTTGCTGCGGATAAGTCTGTTTTTCCGCTTGGACTGCTTGGCTCACTCGGTGCACTTCCTTCACTCGGAATGCCGGATGCACTTGGAACGCTGGAGGCGCTTGGTGTACTTTCTATGCTTGGCACACTGGACGTGCTTGGCTTACTTTCTTCACTTGGCGCGCCAGAAACCTCCGGTGTGCTCTCATTGCCCGGCGTGCTTGGTGCGACACTCGGCACATCAGAAACACTGGACTCACTCGGTATTCCCGGTTCACTCGGCTGTGTCTCCAGCTCGCTTGGCATACTTGGCAGCGCTGGCTCACTTCCCGGTTCACTTGTACTTCCTGCTTCACTTGGCACACTCGGTGTAATATCGGAAATACTTGCCTCGCTGGAAACACTCGGTTCACTCGAAACATCCGACTCACTTGGTACACTGGACACGCTTGATTCACTCGACGGTTCTTCCGGTGCTTTCTGTTCTTTGATCACAGTCGATACTCCCTTCGGCAGATACCAGTAATCCATCATTCCCGCTTTTCGATCTTCTCCCTTAATACCTGCCGTATACAGGTTTCCTTTTTTATCATTTGTATAATAAAACCGAATAAAGCACAGATCCGTAATGTTTTCCTGTTTTCCAAGCTGCGTAAACGTTGTCAGTCCCATCTTCTGATTGATACAGTGATCTGTCTGATACTGTGCATCCCGCAGATCAAAATAGCTGCCTTCCGGTATGCTCTGTGCGTCTTTCTGATTTCCATTCCAATAAGCGATCGCAGAGAATGTTTTTTTCACGTTTCCGTTTGCATCCTTTTCAATTACCAGCTTATCATTCTCATCACGTCGCAAAACCGGGCAAAAAATTTCCGTTGCATACACATCTTCAAAATTTAAGATTGAATCCTTCCAGTTGATGACCGCCGCAGAATTTTCCTGTAATACCGGTATCAAATTGTCTCCAAATGCAGTATATCCAAATGCCTCTTTGATCGCGTCTGCATCTTCCTGTGTCATTTTGATTTCTTTTTCTTTATTTGTGTAATCCAGATTGATATCCAGTTCGTCTCCCGCTGTCTGTGAATCTTTCGGAATACTTGGTGTCGAGATTTCTTCCGGTGTGCTTGGCTGTTCCGGCGTTGTCGGTTCTTCGCTTCCGCTCGGCTCATTTGACGGGTTTCCAAACTCACTGATCGGTTTAAACGGAATCTTGTTTTCTTTTGCAATTCTTTCCGCGTCAGAGTCTTTTTCTCCGTAGATGGTTAGATTTTCACAGCCTGAAAATGCGCCATCTGCAACACTCACTTGCTTTGGAATCAGAATTTGTTTCAAATTTGTACAATCTAAAAATGCCATATATTCTATCTTATTCACCGTACTTGGTATCTCAATACTTTCCAAGCTAGTACATTCCGCAAAAGCTCTTGATCTAATCGTATCCATCCCTCTTGGTATCTGAATATTTTTTAAGTTGCTACATCCTTCAAACGATAATGTCGTTACACTATTCGGAATTGTTACACTTTCCAATGTCGTATGCGAAGTAAACGCACTTTCACTGACTTCCACACCTTCTGGTACTACGAAATTAGATTTTGCTGCAGCGTATACTAGTACAGTTCCATCTTTCGTATATAAGCTACCATCTATACTACAGCATATTTTATTATTTTCATCTACAATAAATTCTTCAATATTTCCACAATGGGCAAATGCATCCTCATTTATTAGACTAGATGGTATTTTTACTTTTTTGAGATGATCGCACCCACGAAATGCTTCATATCCTATTGTAGTTACCCCCTCTGGAATATCTACGCTTTCCAAATTACTGCATCCCTCAAATGCAAATGCTTCTACTAACTTTATTCCTTCTGGAAATTCAAAATTGCTTTTTGCAGCAGCTCGAAGCAGGGTTTTTCCGTCTTTACTGCAAAGACTTCCCTCTTTACTGCAATACTTTGAATTATCTTCTGCCACTTCAATATCTTCCAAATCAATACAGCTACCAAATGTACTGCTGAAATCGTCATAAATAACCGTCACACTTGCCGGAATATATATTTTCTTTAAACTTTTACAACCATAAAAAGTACCTCCGCCAAACTCCTGCAATCCATTCGGCAAATTAATATTTTTCAAATTTTCACATCCAAAAAACGCATATCCTCCTATACTAGTCACACTGTCCGGAAGTTTCACACTACTCAGATTTTTGCAACCATAAAAAGCCCTATATCCTATTTCTTTTATCCCTTGCGGAATATTTACATTTACCAGATTACTACAACCTTCAAATGCCCCAGCCCCTATGCTTGTCACACTATCTGGAATAGTAATACTAGTCACTTCTGTATTATTACGAAATGCAAAATCCAAAATATTTGTCACACCATTCGGGATTTCTACATTACCTTTTCCGCTCGAAAAAACTAATGTATGCTCCTTAATGCCGTATAAATTTCCATCTTTAAAATCATAATTCTGATTGTTTACATCCACAGAGACATTTGATAATTGTTCGCATCCTTCATTTAAATTTTGAAATGGATTTCCTATTATTTGTGTAACACTAGAAGGTATCTTTAGGTCTTTCAGACTACTGCATTCCCAAAATGTTCCCTCTTTTATACTTGTTATACCTTCTTTTATTTCTACCTTTTCTATTTCAAAGTCTTTCCAATAAGGTGAACTTCCCATTTCTCCGGTTCCACTAATTTCTAAGGTCTTTGTCGACTCATCATACGACCACTTTGCCTTTTCTCCACACATTCCGCTGGTTGTACTGATTGGCTGAAAAGTGATATTCGCTCCATAAAGACTCGCCGCCTTTGAGCCAAGCACTCCGACAATCGTCAAATCTTCACAGCCGTCAAACGCATCATAACCGATTTCTGTCACACTCGCCGGAATTTCTATCTTTTTCAAATTTTTACAGCCTGAAAATGCTTTTTCCCCGATTTTGCTTACACCTTCTAAAATTTTTACCAGTTTCAGATTAGCGCAAGCACAAAACGCTCTTTCTCCAATCTCTGTCACACTCCCCGGAATGGTCACTGTTTTCAAACTATCACAACAGCTAAATGCCTCTTCTCCAATCTCAGTCACACTATCCGGAATCGTCACTGTTTTCAACTTTCCACAATCATAAAACGCATTATAACCAATTTTAGTCACACCTTCTGGAATTTCCACAGTTTGTAAGTTCTCACAATCATAAAATGCACAATTTGCTATGGTTGTTACCCCCTGGCCAATCTGCACCGTTTTAATATCTAAATCGTTCCACGGATGCTCAAAACTGTCCATATCCTCTTGCATTGCTCCACTGCCACTGATCGTCAGTGTCTTCGTCGCCTCATCATACTTCCATTTCACATTCTTGCCACATTCTCCCGACGTAGCACCACTTTCTTTCCCGGTTACATTTTCCTGCTGCACGTCCGCAGCACGTTCCACCTGTTCCTGACTCTGCACATTCTTCGCATACACCCCAGTCGGCGTTGCCGCCAATATGGCACTCAATACGACTGCACTGATTCGCTTCCACATCTGCTTTGATTTCATAAGCAATCTCCCTTCTGTTCTTTGGAATTTTCTTCCAGTATTTTTGTATATAAAAAAGCAGTTTTTCCATGAACGATTTATTTCGTCCACGAAAAAACTGCTTCTTTCTCTCTATTTTTATCTACTACAAAAAAAGCGTTATTTAACGCTGTCTGTCTGTCTGTCTGTCTGTCTGTCTGTCTGTCTGTCTGTCTGTCTGTCT
>JBJENW010000034.1:0-4254 GCA_051880395.1 Lachnospiraceae bacterium
ACCAATATATGTATGCTTTGTATTGCTTTTTCTGAATAAAAGACTACAAAAATCTCAACCTACCGTTTCCGATACACAGTTTCCGAAATTCGGCTGGGTGCGTAAGGCGGGGGCGGCTGTTTCCAGAAAGGCTTTGACAGAAATGCTAGTGAGCTTGGGTGGGCGGATTTGCGATGCCTTTGCTGTTTTGCCGAGAGGCGTACAAACTGTGCGCAGGTGTATGTGGGAGAAAGAGTCCGTTTCTGAGTCTTTCTCCCGCATACACCTACGTGCAGTTTGTACGACATTCGGAAAACCGCAAAAATAAAGCATCGCAAATCCGCCCGCCCAAACTCGACTTCATTTCTGTCTAGCCTTTCCGGAAACAGCCGCCCCCGCCTTGCGCACCCAGCCGAATTTTGGAAACGTCCGCA
This sequence comes from Lachnospiraceae bacterium, assembly GCA_051880395.1. GTDB lineage: Bacteria > Bacillota > Clostridia > Lachnospirales > Lachnospiraceae > JBJENW01. The sequence goes on from JBJENW010000034.1 coordinate 414, forward strand.
TAGGAATCCCCCGGCTGAGATATTTTTCGCGTCACTCTTAATTGAAAGAATAGAGAAGATACGATATACTTAGGAAAGAAATCGAAAGATACAAAAAGCGGATCGGAGGAAAAAAGTGAATCAGACAATTGCGTATTATAATTCTAATGCGGAACAGTTTTATGATGCAACCGTAAATGCAGATATGTGTCAGCAATATGATGCCTTTGAAACCTATCTGTTTCCGGGAGCAGATATTTTAGACTGCGGCTGCGGGTCGGGCAGGGACAGCCTGTATTTTCTCAATCAGGGGTATCGGGTAACGGCAATCGATGGCTCGAAAGAGCTTTGTAAAAAAGCCCGAAAGCTTACGGGTCTGCCGGTCAAAACGATGCTGTTTCAAGAGATGACGTTTGAGCGGGAGTTTGACGCGATATGGGCCTGTGCCTCTTTGGTGCATGTTGCGGCCGAAGAACTTTTGGATGTGTTTCAAAAGCTTACAAAAGCATTGCGCGAGAGGGGAATCATATATGTATCATTTAAATATGGTACGTTTCAAGGAGAAAGAAACGGCAGATTTTTTACGGATTTAAACGATGCTTCATTCGAAATATTGATCGGAAAAATTCCGGAATTGCAAATACTGCAGAAATTCATTTCCACAGATGTCAGACCGGGCAGAGAAGAAGAAAAATGGCTGAATGTGGTTCTGAAGAAACGGAGGTGTTAAATTGAATACGTTTCTTATGCTGCAGGAGTTGATCGCGCAAAATGAATTCGAACTGCTTTTGCCAAAGGAAAAAGAAAAAAATAAGATGCAGGATCTGAAACTGGTGTATCAGATGAATGATACGGTAGAAAGTTTTCTGATATTTCGGGAAGCGATCTGGACGGGAAATTATAAAGAGGAGTATAAAGGGAAATTAAAAGCGGATTTTCATGAGGACGGTGACAGATCTGTACTTACTGTAAGGCAGGGGGACAGCGTCCTCACGTTGTTTTACCGGAAATTAGATTTTGAGGTGCATCTGTATAATTACGGCGATGCCTGTCATTTCTGGGTACCGCGGTATGAAAATCTCAGACAATTGGAATTTCGTATCGCTGTGCTTTGGGATAAATATACCTATCTGGGAGAGGCATACTGCACAGAAGGGGAAAAACAACTGGTGCACCTTGCAGATGTGCCGGCGCTGAATTTTTGTTCTTACTGTGCGTATCCGAAAAAATATATGGTGCCGCATGAAATGCCGAAAGAATCGTTTTTGCAGGGACTCGATGTGATGGAGCAGCTCGCGGTGCAGGCAAAGGACCGTTCGTTGGTACGCTGGATTCGCGTTTATCGAAAGCATCCGAATCGGCTGGTGACAAAGTGGATGGCACATCTGCTCCATCGAAGTGCGCACTTTGAATTTGTAAAACTCCTTACAGAAACGATAAAAAAAGAGACTGCTGTGTATCCGCATCGTTCCTTTGGGAAAGAGCAAGATGATCGGTTTGATATGCGCATTCAGGTTGCCAGGCAAAAGTGTCAGGAGTTAGAGCGTGCAGGAGCATATGCCGAGGTACTCAGGGAAGAACCATTTACCATTGGAAAAGAGCAGATGGAAAGAAAAGTGTATGTCATGGCAACCTGGAAGGGCAGGTTTTCTCAGAGTGTAGAAATTTTAGAATACTGAAAAATACGATAAAAAAGGAACGTCTTTCAAAAAAGGAAAAAGACGTTCCTTAATTTTACTCTGCCTGATCTTTTTGTTCCTGCTTGATCTCCCAGTGGATCAAAAGCGTCAGCGCAGCACGCAACGCAATGATACCGGCAACAATGCTGATCTCTGTCCAGGTACGCACCACAACGGTACGCAGAATCTCACTTCCCATTTTAAATTCCAGTCCCATGGCGAGACCGGAAGCAAGATAGATTCTGGTGTCAGAGGCATGCTTCACCCACTTGATCACAGCCTGGATGCCGCTCCAGACGATGATGATCACACCGATAAACTCAAATAGTATAATGGCGATACCTGCCAGATTTTCCAAGAACCATTCCAGTGTCTCTTTGATCCCTTCCAATCCAATCCCCCCTTCTGTTTCTAGTTTGCGTGAAAAGTACCTGTTTGTCAACCAAAAGCCAACATGAAACGCAAGTTTTTTGTTCAGGCGAAAGATATTTCAACGGGGGATTCCTATGCAGACGTTCCCTGCCGAATCCCAGAAACTGTGTATCGGAATCAATTCGTTGAGATATAAAATATTTTTTACATAAAAAAAGATAAATTTTGTACGTATCTCAACAGCGTTTCCCGTATCATATCCTGCGATTCCGCCATATCAGATGTAACCCACTGGTCGATCACATTCCAGATGGCGCCGATATTAAATGCGATAATACAATCCACTTCTTTTTCTGAAAAAGATTGAAACATAGGATGATCAGGTTTCACAATCTGGCGATGAAGGATCGGAATACAGGTATTCCATTTTTCTAAGAGCATATGCATGCGCCCATTGTCTCGCAATAAAAACAGAAACTCCCGATTTTGTGTGCAAAATTCGAAGATCATATCTAAAATATTGGAAAGCTGACAGCCCGGTGTATCCTGTAGGGACTGAATATAACGGCATAACAGGCTGTCGATATAGGCATCGAGCACATCATCTTTGGAAGAAAAGTTTCGATAAAACGTTTTACGGGAAACCTTTGATTGAAAAAGAATCTGTTTTACCGTAATTTCCTCGTAAGGATATTCGTTCATCAATGTTAAAAGTGCCTGCGTGATCTCCTGTTTGGAACGTATGGCACTTGGATTTTGGGAAGGGTTCATGAAAGCTCCTTTCTGACACTTTTTTTCAAAATTGTGTCACTTGACGATAAGCCATTGTATTTTGTGCTTCTGTAGTATATCATTTTTTAAAAAGTGACACAAGAGTATACTATTTGAAAGGAAGGAATCGTATGAACGTAACAGTAAGATATCAGTCAAGAGGCGGTAATACAAAAGCAGTGGCAGAAATCATTGCAAAAAAAGCAGGTGTAAAAGCAGAATCCGTAGCGGTACCAGTGGAAGAGGAGGCAGATCTTTTATTCGTAGGTGGTGGCGTTTACATGGGAAAAATCGATGATTCGTTAGCACAGTTTCTCGAAGAACTCGATGCAAACAAAGTCGGCCAGATCATCTGCTTTTCTACAACCGGAATGCAGGAATCTGCAATCGTCCAGATTTCCGAGGCCGCCAGAAAAAAAGGAATCCGCGTCAATGAAAACAGCCTGCTGATCCGGATGCTGTGGCGCGGGCATGCATATCTTGGAATGACGGGAGGAAAACTGACGGAAAAGCAGATCGCGAAAACGAAGACATTTGTCGATGAAGTGCTTCGTTTGTAGAGTAACCGATGCACGGTAAATGCAAGCTTTTCTGTTTCTGTTCATTTTTTACGCTTTATATGAGTGTAAGTGTTGCGACCACTACGGTATTGGCCATCCGAGGCGGTATCGGCTCCACTACTCTTTGAAAAGGGGAGGACGCGAAAAATATCTCAACCGGGGGAATTCCTGGGCGGACGTTTCCGGGATTCGGCGGACGCAGCGGACAGGGGTGGCGCAAACCGATGTGGCTTGACAGAAATGAAGTTGAGTTTCGGCTGGGTGGGGGTACGAAGCTTTATTTTTGCTGTTTTGCCGAGAGGCGTACAAACTGTGCGTAGGTGTATGCGTGAGAAAGAGTCTGCTTCTGAGTCTTTCTCACGCATACACCTGCGTGCAGTTTGTACGACATTCGGGAAACAGCAAAAATAAAGCATCGCAAATCTGCCCACCCAAACTCGACTTCATTTCTGTCTAGCCTTTCTGGAAGCAGCCGCCCCC
>JBJENW010000035.1:0-92587 GCA_051880395.1 Lachnospiraceae bacterium
GTCCCGGACATGCAAGGCGAGCAGGTGTGGGACATTAGAAGTTAGCATAAACAATATATACATCCATCATTCGGATAAATCGATATTTGGTCCACTAAAGCATTTGCACTCTGTATTTCCTCTATAGAAGGCTTTTTATAAGAATACCCGATAGTCTGCATAAATCCATATACTCTATAATTTATCCCTGCCTTTTGACCATAATCCCAAGTAAAAAAGCTTCCCCCTATCATTTGTCCCTGTACCATATGCTCTGGTTTATTCCATGAACGGTATCCCAAAAAAACGATTTTCTTGTTTCTATAATTCAAATCTGCCTCTTCAATCTTTTGCATAATATTATTTGATAATCTAATATCATGCGAATATCTTTGATAATCTGTCAGATTCAAATTCAATTGCTTCTTTGTAAAATTTCCAATCACTACACATACAACGACAACTGCCATTACAGTAGCTATCCTAAAATGACGAATTGTCATCCCCTTCTCTTTGCTGAGCATTTTCTCAATCACAAAAGAAGTGTCAAATGCCAACACAAAGGGAAGATTTACTTGTTCTCGTGCACTAAGTCCCCCACCTTTTACAATACACCCCAAATATGGACAAATTAACAAAGCTATGGAAAATAAAAGCAACAACAAATCTGACGGATTTTTCTTTTTATATGCTTTCCAAATTATAATTCCTGCTACCGCAATCGTACTAAAAATAATTAATGGTGTTCCAAACACATCATTTATGCTTATACTATCTTGTATATATGTAATAATCTGATTTATGCATTCTCCAAATTTCTTGCTCTTCCATCCTATCTGTCCATCTATATATGTAGATGCATCACTCCATCCTGCATAATCAATCTCCGGATGATAAAACAATTTTATACAGATTTTAGAAATAAGCTCATATCCTGTAAAAGAAACTATCGCAAATATCAAGAACTTCCCAACCATCCTAACCAAATCCATGATAGTTATCCTCTTCTCATAAAAGAACAAAAATAGAAATGCTATCGTATTTGCAATTGTTAAATAAAAATATGTTTGATACATCCCTACTGCCAATATATTACATACACAAGCTCCTATTAAATAACTTTTCTGTCCCAGGAGCCATTTTGTGATAAAAAATGCCGCGCATACACTCAAAAACAATCCAAGCGCAAATATAAAAGCCACGTCAACAAAATACCACTGTTCTGCCCAAACCGGATAAGAAAGAAACAACATGGAAAATATTAATCTACTCGTCTTATTCTTCATTCCAAAGTAAAGCAAACAATAATCATATCCGATCATTGCGATCAAAGAATTGATCACTAATAAAACTACTGCCATTTGATAGTTGAATGAAAAAGGAAAACATATTCTACTAATAATCACAGACATGAATCTTCCACAACCAATTCTCCAATTCATATCCGCTCCATATGCATAGAGTGTTTGTTCTGTATCAATTCCAATCGGATTAAAAAAAAGTCGATAACTATTCAATAATAACAGCCAAAGTGCTATAACAAGGATCATATATCTGTCATCATACACTAATTTAAAGCTACTTCTTTTTGCATATAATTTATTTGTAACCATTTTGTCTTGATTTTGCATTTTTCCTCCATATAATATCGGTCAGCGAAATTGTGATTTTGCTTTTATCACTTGATTCGAAGTTGCCTTTTCCCTTAGGCGCTCCATCCAATGAGGTGTACTCTAATCAGACCGGTATTTTTTGCTCTTGTACTCTCGCCATGCTGAACGCTCTCTGTCTTTAAGGCCGTACCATTGTAGAACAATAATTAACTTTGGGTTTTTCATCAAAATTTCCTTTTTCATCTTCTTTTACATTGTATTGATTCATGAATAATTATCAAAATCAAATATGAAAATTTCAACCATGCAATTACATAACGTCTGCTTCCACATCGTAATTACTTGATTGCCTCAGTCTATTCATCCCAACCAGAATATATACTGGCACATACAAAAGCAAATACCTCGACTTGAATACGCCTATATCGTTTATACCTATATCAATCCCTACTTTTTCTCAGCTAAATATTGTTGTCCAAACAACAAATCGTATTGCAAAAACTTGTAATCCTGCAACTCTGGTTGATTTTCAGCATCCATAAATTCCTTATGAATCACTGGATATTTCTGACGCAAAGAATACAAATAATCAAAATAACTACTATGTTCAATTTCTGCATCTAAAACAACCTGTGCTGCAATTTGATTCGGTGTCAACGCATCCACACCAGTATCTAATTCTTTATAATTCGAATACATTACAAAACTTGTTCGATACTTATTTTCCAAATCATTAATATACCCTAATGTCGTCAATGCTTCCATCGGTGGTAAATGATCCCCAAAAATATATAATAATGTTGGTCGATCCGTTTGATCCATGTAATCAACCAGCTTTTCCACCATCTTATCTGTATCAAAATATGACTGCGCCTGCTGTTCTACTTCGTGACGCACAGATTCATCTGCACCATCCACAGCCACCTGAACCTCTACATTATCATACTTATCCTGTGTTACATAATGCTCTTCCATGGTAATGCCAAAAATAAACTGCGGTGTATCCCCTTTTCCTAATTCTTCAATTAATTTATCTGCAAAAACAGAATCAAGAATCCAACCATTTTTTGTTATATTTCCTTCCGAAGTATCGAAATCATGAATATCTAAATACGAATCAAATCCCATACTCTCATAAACCACATCACGATTATAAAACTCTCTCAAATCAGGATGTATCGCCTTTGTAACATATCCATTCTTTTTAAATTCAAACGGTACACTTGAAAAATCCTTTCTCACTTTGTTAAAATAAGTAGTATATGGTGTCAATGCATCCGGCATAAAAGCCAAGCTCATACCTGTAAGGACTTCAAATTCTATTGCAGAAGTATAACCTCCATACCGCGATGATATTAATTTTGTATTTGAATATTTCCGTATATTTGATGAAATATCCGGTGTAATATTTATACCATCTACATTTTGTAGATCAAATAACGATTCTCCTAAGATCACAATAACATCTGGCTTGGTAGCACTTACTTTTTTTGTATTCAAAACATCAAACTCTTTTTTTAATTTACCAGCTGTATTAACCTTGTAATTTTCTGGCTGTTTCTGAACCGCACCATCTACCACTTTTGCATTTAATATAAGATTTAAAACCAATCCATTTCGATCCACATTTACCTTCTCATTTTCCCATGTTAAATTCTGTATTCCCAAAACTTCAAATTGGCCATCATACACTTTCACAGAAAAAAATATCAAGAGAACAATCGATAATACTGCACCCGTTGCCTCAAAATGTGGTTTCAAAAAAATAACAATTTTTTTACGAAAATATATTAGTAAACTAAGCAATATGAGGCTTACGATTACCACTAACACAACATTCTTTACGGATAAAAAGAATTCTTTTCCCATAAGAAGCGCTTCTTTCATCTGAAGCATGTCTAACCATGAAAAAAAAGTATTATGGTACAGCAATTTAATATAATTTGCTATGTAAAGAAATAAAAATACAACAGTCGATAAAACACATGCTATACCTTTTCCAAATAATTCATAGAAACCAAGGCTAATAAGCATTACATAAAAAATATTTAAAATATGAGTCGAACTTCCATAATAGAAATTCAAAATTCCATACAAATTTTCTTGTCGCAACATACCCATGGAAAGAACCATTTTTCCAATTACTATAAGTGCGATTTGAAAAACTATAAAGTATACTGCCAAAGTACTTGCGGATAACCTTTCTTCGTCCTCACAAGCTTTCACCATGTGAAAAATGCCCTTTTTTTCGCTTGGTTTTATTACACTAGCAATAAAATATACAGCAAATTGTGTCAAAAAGATGATTGCACTAAGTCGGACTGCTGCATCCAGATTTTCAGATATACAAAACATTTCTTTTACCGTTGAAAAACTTCTTGCAACAATCATCGACAAAAGAAATAACACCATCGCAGCTACCAGCTTCACACTTTTCTTGCTGCAATTATTGTCTTGTTCTTGATATACCCCTTTATTTCCGATAAAAAACAAAGGTACCAATCCTACGAACCATTGTAAAATACCAAATCCTTTAACTGATAAAAATACGCCTATTGCTAAAATAACAAAATCCAAAGCAATATAAAAAGCTAAAGATAAACGATTTAATACACTTCTCCTTATACAATGATTACCTAATAACAAAACTCCCCATTCAACGAAACATATTAGCAATATAAGATAAAAATACTGTGTCATCAATAACTCCCCTCTTCTATATTTAATAACTCTCAATTCAAATTTGCGTCTTCTTATTGCAGTTTAATTTTCATTAGGATAAACCAGCCTCTGATCTGTGTTAAACCATTTTGAAATCATGCGAAACATTTGTACAATCCTCTTCCCATTCTCTGTGATCGAATAGGTTCCATCCTCATTTTTCCTAATATTCCCTGAGACTAGCTGTTCATGAAATCTTTTTTCAAACGCCCCGTAATCATTCACATATTTTTCTACAAAGATACCTGACACACTGTCCTCTGTGTAAGTCAATTCCTCGTTTTCTTCCATATAGCTCAACATAAATACAGAAACGGAACGCTCCACCGTAACAGGAATTAGGGTAAATAAAACCATATTTACGCAACAAAATCCACAAAACATCAAAATAATATCCTTTGTCTCAATAAAGTTGCAACGAAAAATCTTCCAGAATACAAACATAAGAATTGCAGCTAATACTCCGGTCAATAAAATAAACACCACACCTTTGTACATTAAAACCGACATACCTTTTAAAAACTGAGTGTGAAAAAGAGCCACAAAAATAATTGTACAGATTAAATAAATCAGTACATACGCACCAATCAATTTCAAAACATTTCTAACATTTTTTTTCATATTATTCTCCTAACTGCTTCTTGGCACAATGCAGAGCTGCTCTTACAACTGCATCCATATCATAATATTTATATTCTCCAAGTCTTCCTCCAAAGATCACATTTTTCTCACCGTCTGCAAGTATTTTATACTTCTGAAACAACTGTGTATTTGTCTCATCGTTCACCGGATAATACGGTTCATCTCCTGGCTTCCACTCCGAACTGTATTCCCGGCTAATAATAGTCTTAGGAATGTCATTTCCATCTGCATCTTTTCCAAATTCAAACCACTTGTGCTCAATAATCCTTGTCCAAGGTGTCTCTCTATCTGTATAATTTACCGCGGCATTTCCCTGAAAATTAGGCTGATCTAATGTCTCTGTCTCAAAACGGACAGAACGATACTGTAAATATCCAAGTCTGTAGTCAAAATAGGCATCGATTGGTCCAGTATATACGACCTTGTCTGCCATCGCATCAAATTGTTCTTTTTTCTCCAGATAATCAGTATTCAGTCGTACTTCGATTCCGTCTAACATTTGTTCAACCATTTTGGTATAACCACCGACCGGAATTCCTTGATATAAAGCATTAAAATAATTACTGTCAAAGGTAAACCGTACCGGCAGACGTTTGATAATGAATGATGGAAGTTCTTTACAATCGCGTCCCCACTGCTTCTCGGTGTATCCCTTTACCAGCTTCTCAAAAATATCTTTTCCTACTAAAGAAATTGCCTGTTCTTCCAAATTCTTTGGTTCTGTAATACCTGCTTCTTTTTTCTGCTTTTCTATTTTTTGCTGCGCTTCCTCTGGTGTGATGACCCCCCACATTTTATTGAATGTGTACATATTAAACGGTAAAGAGTAAAGTTCGCCTTTGTAATTTGCTACCGGACTATTTGTAAAACGATTGAATGTCGCAAACTCCTGCAAATAGTTCCATACCTCAGTATCATTTGTATGAAAAATATGCGCGCCGTACTGATGCACATGAATCTTCTCCTGCTCCTTCGTATAAACATTTCCTGCAACATGCTCTCTCTTATCAATTACCAGAACTTTTTTTCCTGCCTTTTTTGCTTCGTGCGCAAATGTAGCTCCGTAGAGTCCTGCGCCTACGATTAAATAATCATATCTCATTTTTTTACCTCATCTGCATATATTGTCTTATAATAAAGACTATTCTCTTGTTTCTGATCATTAACATAGAAACCATTATCCGTATTTATTGCCCATTGTGAACAATATAATTTCACATCTGCGTTTTCATCTATATTCTCAAGCCATATTTCAAGTGTATATTTTTCACCTTTCGATGAATTAATCACCTGTTTCACTGGAATATAAATTTCTTCATCTGCTGTAATTTCTGTTAACTCTTTATCATACTCTGCAATAACCGTACCATCCGAAGTCTTTATCTTCGCTTTTAACAAACCATTTACTTGATCTCCTATATTTTCTGATATAACAACCGAAACTGCCTTGAAATTATCTTCATCTACATAGAATTCTTGCTTAAAGAAACTTGATCCAATGTTTGGTGTCTGTGAATCTTTCATCACTTGACTCGCCCCTGCATGTACCTCTCCCAGCTCTCTCGTATTTATTTGATACGGAACATATGTTTGCACAATCATAGAGAATGTTTTTGTAGTCATTAAAATATTCAAGACTACCATTCCCACCATTAGAAACCATTTCTCCTCATTTCGATCAAAATAATATGCCATAATGCATATAGCAGGTACGATCACCGGATATAAATATCTTCCTTGAAATTGCAAATCACATTCTACAGAATTATAAAAAACCAAGAAAAATGAAGTCAAGAAAAACATCAAAAAAGTTCCTATTCCTACTATAAATTTCTTATCTTTTTCTTTCCATGCATATCCGATAATTAAAATGAAAACCATTCCCAGAATAAGCTTCTGCAACAAATAATAACCCTCTGGTAAAAATCCAATACCAGTAAACCACATAAAAAATGATTGAAAAAGCGTTTGAAACTGAGCCTTATCAATTAAGAACGCAATGGTATCCCATGAGAATTCTTGTTCTACCCCTAACTTTCCATATTCAGACATTTTATCAATCACAAAATTTTGCCCAATAAAATCGTGATATAAAGCAAAATTTCTGATATACCAAAAACCGGACATCAAAAATCCTATGGATAAACTGCAAATCACCATCTTCCAAAATTGTTTCCGTGTATACTGCTTTTTATAAAAGTATAAATAAAATATATATCCTGCTACAAATGGTATATAGATCAAATAGTTTGATTTTGCAACAAGAATTAATCCACAAGAAATTCCAAAGAAAATAATATTCTTTTTACTATAATTATCTCGCAAATTAATCAAACAGTAAACTAAAATTGCTGAAATAGCAAGCGAATGAATATCAGCACTTACATACGAAGATATATATATAATTCCTGGAATCAATGACACAACCGCTGTTAATCCTACTGCAATCGCTTTTTTTTTCGATACCTTTCGAATTGTTTTATAAATGAAAATAAGAAATATATCTCCCCATAACAAAGCGGAATATCTTGCTCCCAGTTCATATGATATACCAAAAACAGCTTTTAATATAACTGCTATAATAGCAGAAATAATATAATTAAACTGTGGATAAATATTGTAACTATAAAGTCCATTTACTTTTCCAAATGGATTATCTCTTACATTCGATAAATATTGTAGATCATCTACTCCAGACACTGGTAATCTATGATTCTCTATAATAAATTTTACATTTGCTCCAAAATGCACCCACTCATCCGGACAAGAGCTTCCATAAAACGGCAAAACATTTATACAAAAAATAACTGCCACCGAAAAAATAATAGCAATCGCCCACAAACTTCCATATTCTTTAAAATGTTCTTTTAATCTACTGCAATTTATTTTTCTGTCTTTTTTTTTAAAAACAAATAACTTACTTGCCACATAATTCATAACGATAACAACTATATTAGCTGCAAATTTTACAATCACATCATTTAACTTCAAGCAATCAACAAAAATAAACATAAATGACCAGTCTATCACACCTGTTGCTAATCTTGCAATAAAAAAATTCAACACTTCTTTTACAATTTCCTCTTTTGATGATGCCTCGCTATGAAAAACCCATTTTCGATTTGTTACATAGGCAAATAATACCGCTGCAATCCATGCAACAATGGTGCTTACCATCGTCGACGTACCAAGTAGATGAGCCATCAGCCAGTATACTACAATATTCACAAGTGTTGTGAGCACTCCAAAAATGGCATAAGGAATCACATCCTTATATTTCTCATACAATTTCCGTACATCCATTATTCTTTCATTCCCTTCTTCAGTATGCGAAAATCACTCAATGCTTTCCATCCGATTTTTACGATTTTGGGGATATTGATAGAATTGACTCCTCCCTGTCTCGGTTTAAACGTAATCGGCTGAAATAATGTTTTTTCGTGGTTATAGACAAAGTAAGTTGTCATCATGATATTCGGCAAATTGTAATCCAGTTGCATTTTATACAGATATTTTTTCACGACATCTGTTTTCATCAAACGAAATGGTGCGTTGGCATCCGGCACTTTCACACCAAAAAATAATTTTACCAAAAGGCAGACTACTTTCTCTACGAACGCTCTGGACTGCCCGTCCCCACGAACTGTTCTGTTTCCAAAAATACCATCGTATTGATTTCTCAACTGCCAAAATGCGTCAAATTCATTCGGATTGGTCTGTCCGTCTGAATCTGTCTGAAATATGTAGTCTGCTCCCTTTTTGATTGCATAATCGTACAATGCGATCACCTTCGGTCCATGCTGTTTGCCTGTGTCAGAAAGAATATCCAACTGTGGATACTCGCCTTCTTTCAGCTTTTCCAAAATTTCATGTGTCCGATCGGTACTTCCGCTATCAGCAATCACTAAACGGGACTCCTCACTCTTTCCTTCTAAAACATGATACCATTGTTTAACTACCGTCTCCACATTTTCCTCTTCGTTATATGCTGGCATCACAATAAATAATGAATCCATTTCATAATCCTCCCTTAACTATAAGGTAATATTTTTCTTCTTAGTCTTTCCGTTTAAATTGCCCTTCGTCCTTCTTTTTTCCCGTTTTCAATATAATGTAAATAACAATCCATTCTGTCTCCTTTCCAATGATCTGTTACATCTGGATTGCATTCCATATAAACATGAATATCAAATTCTTTGTTTGCGCGGCGTCCTTCCTGCATTCCATATTCAATAAAATGAAAAAGTAATTTTCTTTCATTATTTCCAACTGCTTCTGCAACATCTTGATTAATCTCTGCATAGTCCTTTGCATTAAAGACCGGTTTCCAGTATGAAGCAGGTTTTCTTTTTAATTGTCTTATCCTTTTTCGATATGCATGCACTTGCCTAATAACCTGCGCATAACTTAGTCTTACATAAGATTCCTCTGTATTTCCTTTCCTTACCATAGACTTACATTTTTGCAGCTCCTGTTGTAAGAAATTCTTTTCATTTTTTACAATTTCAAATTTACACTCTAAAATATCACGTTTCTCATATTCCATTTTCATTAATGCAATATGCTTTTTTTCAAATGCTTCCAATTCATCTTCTGCCGCCTGCATCTTCCTTGCGTGTTTATCTTCTGCTACCTGCATCTCCCTTGCGTGTTCCGTTTCTACTTTATTTTTATATTCTTGCATTTCGTATGCATGTTTGATATTTCCACGGTCCAAATCGCCGATTCTGGCTTCACTAATATTATTTTTATCCCTCAAAATGCAACACTGATTCCAGAGTGAAAACAGTTTATTCTCATAACCATTGATCAACTCTGTTTGACTCACTTCTTTTCTTCGAAATAACATCGTTTGAACTGCAATATATGAACAATCATATTCTACATCATGGTAGAATCCATTTGCTGCAAATTCTGCACACCAATATCCCGGCTGATTTACAGAAAAATGTGTTTCTTCTCCGAAATCAAACGGCGTAGAAGAAAATATAATCGTATCAGTAATCTGACACATATTATGAATCGCATCTTTTATTTCATCATTTCTTAAATGCTCTAATACCTCAATACATGTGACAAGATCATATTTACTTTCTATGGGTGTTGTCGCGCTATGAAATGTACAAAATGGTTTTATATCTTCTCTTACTTTAGAAAGCGCATATTCTGATACATCGATACCATACGCTTCCACATCTCGATCACGCAATCCTTCTACTAGATAACCTGCTGCACATCCAATGTCCAATGTTTTCTTTGGTAAAAAGTCACGTTTTATAATTTCTGCCTGCTTCGCAAATATTTCTTCCCACCCGTTTCCTCTTTCATAACATTCTCCACAATGTGACTTATAATAATTTTCATTATATGCTGTACTATTGTAGCTCATCTATTGTCCTCCCACGATACTATCAAAAATCTTTTCCAGTTTCATCACTTGATTATAGTAAGCATACTGTTCTATACACTTCTTATAAGCCCGATCATTTAACTCACTATAACCTTTTTTTCTTCTATCATACAATACTTGCAAAGCATCTTCCCACTGTCCCGACATGCACAAATATCCGTCCACACAATGTTCGATGTTCTTTTTAAACACATGCGTAGGAGTCGCACATGTCGGTGTTCCAACTACAGCAGCTTCAAAAAATTTTAATTCTGACTTACAATTTGTAAACATATTGTATACAAGAGGAGCTATATTTACATCAACCTGCGCAATCTCATACTGAAGCTCTGTAAATGAAACTAACGGTTTATACTCTACTTTTCCCTGCTCTTTTAATTTCTGCATATAACCAGGTAACTCCATAAATCCAACAATTCGAAGAATCATGTCTTCATTTCGCTCTAATAAACGTTTTATTTCTGGTCCTACCACCCTAAAATCATTGATATGCGATGGTGTCCCACTAAAATAACCAATAATGAACTTTCCAACACTGCACTGATTTTTTTTCTGAGCATAGTAATCTTTAGAAACTTCCAATTGCATTCGATTCATAAAGTTGTTTGCTATATACACACGCCTTTTTGTATCATTTTCGATCATATCTGCCAGATACTGATTGGTGGTAATAACTGCATCGCATTGTTTTAAACTCATTTCCATACGGCCGATATAGGAAAACCAATATTCTAACCGATTCTCACTCTCTTCTACCGACAACGTGTTCATAATCAGAGGTGCATACTTTGTGTCATAGACCAGATCATCTGTATCAAAAGCAATTTTCTTTTTTTTCTTTTTCAACAAACGAATCATTTCTTCTAGTTCTCTACACCATTTAAATCGTGCGATTACAAGCAAATCCATCTGGTCTATCAAATGTTGAATTTCCTTCAGTTCATTCTTAAAGAAGTAGGTTCCATGCCATCGAAGTCCCAGTTCCAACGCCTGACACATATTATAGACACGATACCGAAATGTACTAGTATCCGACACCTCATATAAATAAACCACTACTTTTATTCCATTTTTTTTAGCTTCAAGCATTTTCTGAATTCTATTCGATAAAGAAATCTCCCACGGAAAATCATTTATACTTTCATGTGGTTTAATGTTATACATATCTACCTTCCTTAATCCTTTCTTCCAACACAGACACAATTTCTTTAAAACTAACACTCCAATCAGTATTAATATTATTACACTGATAATTACTCTCTCGTTTTTTTGTATCTAATGCCAAGTTCATTGCCTCTGATAATCCGTCGATCAGAGCTTCCTTTTCCAGTTTTTTTAATATCATATTCTTTGAATATTGCAAGTCCTTCTTATTTTTAAATTCATTTGTGAGAACGACAGCCCCAGAACATAACATATCAAATGGTGGATAGCTAGGATGCGGTGTATACATTAAACTAAACGAAACATCTACCGTTTTTGCAAATTTTGCATATTCATCCCATGCCATTACTCCGTTCATCTTTGGTATATAACCATTTGAAAACTTAATTGCCTCCGTCTCATATCCTGCCATATATATATCCCATATGTCCGTATCAATGACACCTCTACTCAAAGCCTCATCCAAACATTCTAATCCAAAATAATATAGGTTTCTCTGATTTTTCGGTCGTCCATAAAAGAACATCTTTCTCTTTTCATTTTTATCTTTTTTAAAACTGTTTTCATCCGCAGAATATAATTTTTTTGAAAAAGCAGGTTCAAAATACATTGCATTTTTTACCAACATATCATATCCGTTTGCTTCCATGTAATCATATAACAATTTTGAATTCACAATAAAATCTATTTTATCGCTGTTCATAATCTGTTCACACCACAGCCTTTCATCACTGTATGGATAGAAAAAGGTTTCTTCTTCTTGTATGATATAGATCAGACGATCACATACATTACTTTCCAAGATACTCTTTGCACTCCACCATGAAGTTGCCATAAAAATATCATGATCTGATACAGGCAGTCGATCATGAATCGTCTCACTATCATATTCTTCATCTGAATACGCTTCTACTTTTTGTGCCGGCTTAATTCCGTAAATTTCTGCAAATCGATAGTAATCTTTCAGATTACATTCTGCCCAACGTGTAATAATTCTAAGTGTCCAATCATTTTTCTCACAGAGCATCGTAGCTAAAATCAAAGATGTTGCCACACCACCAAATAAACTCTTCGGTCCTATGTCATCCGTTACCATATTCAGACGAATCTGATCATTCTCTTGCTTCATAACTTTTAATGGACGTGCGATCCATAATTTTTCTCTCAGAATTTCTTTTACTTTACGTGTCGTTTCCATTTTATTTCTCCCTTATATATCTAACTGCCATCTGTGATCTAGATAAAATGCCCCAACTTCCTCCTTTGTTGTATAGACCTGGAAGGAACATGCTTTATCTACATAGTCGATTCCATTTCGAATGTCATCTTCTATTCCAACATTAATATCATACTCTCCTCCGAGCAGAGCGATATTTTGCAATTCTAATTGTATGGTTCCACTTCGATTGATCGTAAGAAAATTCATATCATCATCACGAGTTGATATTCCATAAACACATACTCCATCATTCCGAAAGATACTGACACCGAAATTTACTTTTTCCAGAGGTTTTTCCATTTTATATTTAATATGCACAATTACGTCCTGTGCGGTTTCAAATGCTTTTTTTCTTTCACCACTCCGATCTGTAACATACACATCCATAATTTTTATCTCACCGCTGCCCATGTGTTCATAATGATCTTCCATTTCCAACTCATTTTCATCTGATACAACTGCCGCCTCCGGTTTCTTTTCTTCCATCTGAGCAAGCTGATTTCTCTGTTCTCCCATATAAGCCAGATACTCTCTATGAACGCTTCGCGGTGCACCTTCCGCACGTATTTTCCCATCATGAATCCAAATACTCCTGTCACAGATTTGCTCAATCTGTCCCAATGAATGTGATACAATTACAACCGTGGTACCCTTATTCTTTATTTCCATCAACTTATTAAAACATTTTACCTGGAAGTTTGCATCTCCAACTCCCAAGATTTCATCAATCAACAGGATATCTGCATCCACACTGATTGCAACAGAAAAAGCCAAACGCATATACATACCTGACGAATAGGTACGAACCGGATTATCAATAAATTCCTCCAATTCAGAAAAACGAATGATTTCTTCTGCACGTCTTTCAATTTCTTTTCTTGTAAGTCCAAAAATAGAAGCATTAATAAAAATATTCTCTCTACCACTCAAATCCGGATGAAATCCTGCCCCTAACTCTAGCAGACTGGACACTCTACCTGATAACTCTATCGTTCCGGCATCCGGATACATAATCTTTGTAAGCATTTTTAATGTTGTGCTTTTTCCGCATCCATTATGCCCAACTAATCCAATTGCCTCTCCTTTTTTTACTTCAAAACTAATTCCCTTTAATACCCAGCGCTCCTCATATTTATTTCTAGACGTATGTAACGCTCTTTCTTTCAAAGTATTTCCTTTATCGTGATACACTTTAAATTTTTTTTGAAGATCATGTACTTCAATTGCATTTTCCTGTTTCATTTATAATTCCTCCACAAAATGTCTCTGTAACTTCTTAAATACGATCTGGCCAATGATCAATATCGATACTCCCATAATAACAGCATTCAATAAAGTGTTAAGTTCCGGTACTCTTCCATAATACAAAATATCACGATAAGCAATTGTAATAGCCGTCATTGGATTTAAATAAAACAATTCCACAAATTTTTCCGGTACCATGTCCACTGGATAAATTACAGGTGTCAGATACATCCATGCCATAGAAACAATGCTCATAATATGTTCTAGATCACGGAAATATACATTTAAAGCAGATGTAATATATGTAATGCCTAAACCTAATATAAACTCTATGATCATAACAAGTGGAAGACATAACAATGCAAGCGGATCTATCTTTATTCCATTAAAAAATATAACAACAAAAATAACAATAAAGCTCAGTAACATATTTACAAACTGACTGATTGTAAAAGAAACAGGTAAAACTTCTCTCGGAAAATAAATCTTTTTTACCATGTCTTGTTGTGAAAAAATCACACCTGTTCCCGAACTAACACACGTACTGAAAAAAAGCCATGGAACCAGTGCTACAAATAAAAACAGATAAAACTTAGGAATATTCATTCGCATAATAGTTGAAAAAACTACCGTATATACTCCTAACTGTAACAGTGGATTTAAAAACATCCAAAAAAATCCCAATACAGATCCCTTATACCGACTCTTCAAATCTCTCTTCACCAAGCTTGCGATCATCGTTCGATAATCCCATAGTTCTTTTATTGTCTTCATTTTATTTCCTCTTTCTTACTATTCTATATATTTTTCTTACACCAGCACCCAATTGTTCCCGAAACGGAATCTTTATATGTGCCAATGCAAGAACGATACGATATGTTGTTGACTGACTGATAACTTCTAATTGACGTTCTGCCTCTTCTGCACGTTTTAATACGCTCCCGCCGCCTGCATCCGGCAGATTCATCCTGCCAAGTACAGTCATCATCCCCTCTGTAAACCACTTAAAATCTATCTCTTGAATTTTTTCATTCGTTTCTTGTAATTGAGCACAATACCTTTTTTTATACGTTTCACACATTTCTTTTGCTGTTTTCGGCTTCAGTCCTCTAATGTGATCCACAGTTTTCTGATATGCTGTTGGATCCTCTTTAATCTCACGGATTTTGTCTAAAATTTCTGTCACAGTGGAACCATTTGGCACACTCCAGCCACATTTTAATTCTTCCAGCCTCTCCGGCAATGCTCCTATTTCTGTTGTCAGTACCGGTATTCCCGCTAAGACAGCCTCTGTGATCGTATAACAAAATGTTTCCGGCCAGATTGGTAAAATACAGATCAGATCGATCTGATAGTTCTGTAGCAAACCAGTTAATTCCTCTCTTTGATATGCTCCTATATTTTTAAAATTCTTCTTTTTTTCTACGGAAGCTTCCGTTTGTTGGAACATTCCAAACAAATACCATTCAATATCTTTATCGTTACTCTTTTTAATCAATTCTGTCGCGTATTGATATCCTTTCGCAACATTGATACCTCCAACAAAAGCAACACGAAATGTCTTGCTTTTCCGCTCTTTCTTCTTTTCTTTGGAGTGAGGTTCATATTCCATTCCATGCGTTACAACTTCAATCTTATCCTCTAAATTCTGGAAATATCTCAAATAGATTTTTTTCGCACTTTCGGATGGAGTAAAAATATGTTCTGCCATTTGTAGTATCCTTTGGCTTTCCTTTCTCCAAATCTCGATATACGGAACGGTTGACGCTATATTTTTTTGCTCCTTCATACAAATTTGGCACATCTCTTTTGACTCCTGACCAATGCATAACTGATCTTTTTGATTTAACAGTTTCACACTTGGACAGATATAATAAAAATCATGGAGTGTTACATCGATCGGAATCTGTCGCTGCTGTGCCTGGTAAAACATCTCAAACGACATCCCAAGTGTATGATGAACGTGAACAAGTTCAACATGAAACTGTTCCAGAATCTTTCCATACAAAATTCCTAATTGCTTGGAACGGAACATCTCATATTCCGGCTTTTTCCCAATGTAATATCTCAATGGGAATTCTTTATTCTCTGTATATAACGTCACATTCAGATAAAATCCATTTCGTGCTACAACAACAATATCAAATTCATCTCTACATCCATACACCAGGTCTTTGACATGTAATTGTGTTCCGCCAACATGATCATCTGCATCTTCCCGGAAATCCGATTGTACTTGATAGAGTACGGTTTTTCTGTTCTTTCTTTTTTGAAAATCTATCCAGAAGCGAACATTTTCTGACACGACGGCATTCGGATTATCTCTGCAGTGAATGCGGACATTCTGCATTAAAGTCGGATATCGTTCATCTAAAATTCGTTCATGATCCTGAATCAGCTTCTGTTTTTCTTCGCTGACAAAAGAGCTTGTCCCGGTATGTAGAATAAATGTGTCATCGCACATCACATGATGATATCCCGCTTCAATCGCCCGATAACAGAAATCATTTTCCTCTCCATAACCTTTTTGAAAGGTTTCGGCATCGAATCCACCAATTTTTTTAATCACTTCTCTCTTAACATACATACAAAAACCGTGTGCAACCGGAATGACAGGATAGATGCGCTGACTGATCTTTTCAATCAGCTCTGCATATTCATCTACCGTATAACCTTCCGGTAAGGGATTCTCCTCGCAAAAATCTGGCACGGAACACAAGGTCGCATTATTCGATACTGGTGTTGCAGTAGCGATTGTCGGATCGCTGTACGCACAGGCCTGCATTTTTTCAATCCAATTTTTTGTCACGATTGTATCAGAATTCAATAATATCACATCGTGACTTGCAGATTGCTGCATCCCGATATTGATATTTGCAGAAAATCCCTGATTTTTTTCGTTATGTATTACAATTATATTCTCCTGTTTTAAACGATCGAGATACGGACGAATTCTTTCATCCGAACTCTTATCATTGACCAAGACCAAACGATTTGTTTGCAAATCCGTCCATTTTTTTATACTTGAAATGCATTTTTGCAATTCTTCGTATGCATTATAAATTGGTATGATGATATCTACAGTTTTAACTTTCATTTTTTCTCACCCCACTTTTCATTTCATTTACTCAACCACTAACCAGGCCATTCACATTTTTTTGTTTTGAAGTGATATGAGAAATTCCATATCCCGCTGCAAAAAGGAATCCAAGCAATATCGAATAATGGTATCGTGGCTGTACCTCTACGAAAAGTATGTGTCCGAATGTCAGGCCAATTGTATAAAGCAAAATAAATTCTATGTTTCCATCCGTTTTATTTTTTATAAAAAAGAAAACAGAAGCGACACTGCTCAAAACAAGAAACATATAAAACACATTCACCAGATTACTAAGTTTCTCATATGTTTCATCCGAAAGGACAGCACTACATGCTTTCATATGATCCACAACACTACTATCTTTTTGTAATAAATTTATGAATTTATTTTTTAACAGCAACAATGGATGCTGCAAATTTTTAATTTTATCTATTGCTTTTTCTTTCTCAACCTTTTCTGCTTCTTTGGCTGGATTTTCTGCTCCCTCATCGTTAAATCGATTTACATTTTCTAAAAATGGCTGCCAGGTATCTTCACTCCATTGACCGTTGCTCTCCTCATTCATTCCCGTTACGACACTGTACCAACAAAACCCTCCTGCTTCTGTACCTATTTTATTTTCGATATGTATGGTCATCAATTCCCCTCCGGCCACAAAAATACATATGATCATAAGTATACGGGCTATTGTATCCTTTCCAACAGCAGGACAGTTCACACAGAATGCGTGAAGTACCACTGCGATCAAAATAATCGTTCCAACCGGTCGAAGTGCTTGAAACCAGACTAAAGCTCCTCCAGCAATAAATACTTCTACCATCCACACCCAGTCAATTGTTCTTCTCTTTTCCAAACGCATACAAAAATACCAAAAAGCAAGGAAACAGGTTGTATACAATGGTTCTGATAAGACAAACGCATTCCACAAGGATTGGGAAGGAAACATAATCCAAAGGACTGAAGTCAGAACCGCCATTCGTTCTCCACCAATTTGATCTGATATACAATAGATGAAAAACATGGAAAGTGTGGATAACAAAATATTTGCAAATACAACGATACTCAAATTCTCACCAAAGATTTTAAATATCCAACTTACAAACTCCGAATAGCCAAACACATGCGTAAACAAAGCTATATACAAGTTATCTTGCGTTATCGCGTTCTGACTGGCTAACTGACTGGCAAATTTTCGAAATGTTTCATAATCCGCATATGGCACTGTTTGAAACCATAGCATTGCAAGTACCTTCACCCAAAAGCACAAGATCAGCAGAAAAAGCACTTGTTTTTTCTTTTCTTGTTCCTTAAAAAAATCTTGAAAATACCAAATAAAGCCAATTATAGCTGCAAAAAAAGCACACCCGCTTAAAAGAGCACCTTTATTATCCTGTAAATTGCTAAGCAATATTCCTAAACAGACCAATAAAAAAACAATGTATATAATATATTTAGAAATAACTGCAAGTCTTTCTTTTAAATTCATCTTGCGATTCTCCTACTTTCTTCTAGTCCTCAAATGTTTTCTATCTTTTCTCTGAAATCTGGATTCCACGCGCAATCTTTCCTCATTATACAATTGTAATGTATCATTGTCAACCAATCGACCTCTCCCGGAAATTTTGATTTCGATAAAAACAGATCATATTTTTCACATGTGCTTCGAATGAAAGTTTTCCATGCCAGTCTAAGATCATTTCATTTGCTTTTCGAAGTAATTCCCTATTCTGATAAATCTGTTCTATTGAAATCTCCAGATTTTTCCTGGTTCCATCGTAAATAAATCCCATTCCATCTTTCTGTTTCAAAAGATCTTTTGCCCCAACATATTCTGACACTAAAACCGGCACAGCATAAAAAAGTGCTTCCAATACCACAAATCCAAATGTTTCCTGCCATTTACTCGGCACAACAAGCAGATCGAAGCTATCCATCACATCTCCCAACTGTTCCTGAGAATATTTTTTATGATTTACAACATACGGCTGTTCCACCGTTTGTGTTTCAGAATAAAGATGCAGTTCTACATCTTTATTTTCCTCATATAATTTCTGAACCACCTGCAACAGATCATAAAAACCTTTATACTCCTGCCATCCACCCAAGTATCCAATTCGTAATTTGTTCCCATAACTTCTTTTTTTCCGATGATCTCCAATTCCAGCATGGCTGATTGGAATCACATTTCCTTTACACATCTCTCCTAATTGAGATGTATATACTTGTTTGGTCGTCTCACTATTAAAGTGGAATTTTGTAACCAGTGCAAACATTTCTCGGTAATACTGCTGCAATTTCAAATACTTCTTTTTCTCCTCTGGGTCTATGCACACAGATACTTCACGTGGAATCTCTGGTGCACGTGCGGATTGAAATGTCTGATTTAATGCTTTTCCATGAATCAGTTGCACCAAACGTTCGTTTCCTCGATACCAGCGATATATTCCAGACTGTTCTATTTTCAATTTTTTTTCTGAATAGGCATTTTGGCAACAACTGCTGCATTGACTCCAATCTGATTCCGTACAAATACAATTTCCTTTTAAACGCGTAGTGATCGGACAAATTCCAAAATAATCATGCGTCGAAAAAATAACTGGTATGTTACATTTTTTTGCCTCTTCGAGAAATTCTTTATGCAGCCCCATCAAACTATGTAAATGTATCACATCGGGAGAAAGTTTTTTTAAAAACTCTGCATATACCGATGTATCACATGGCTTTGTATACCATTCCAAATCCTTGATCCCATTCCCCATTGAAATTGGAAGTGGATTTTCTATGCAATACGTTGATATATTCTTATACTCTTGCTGTTTTTTTATTTTTATTCTTTTCTGTGTTCTTTTTTTGATTCGACCTGGTATCAGTAAACTCACGTTTTCCCCCTGACGCTGCTGCTCCTGCATCAAATCTGTTGCGTAGCGAATCAAACCACCTCCGCGAACTGGTGGAATTCCTAACATATAATGCAAAATTCTCATTCTTATTTTCCCTTACTAACCTGAATCGCACGTTCATAACATTGTCTTGTATAATTCTTATAAGATGGCCAATATTCTTTTAATTTTTTATCTTTTCGGCGTCTTACACAATAAAGTAACCTGCGATATTGATACAAGAACCACAATGGTATTTTCCCACATTTCAAATATTTGCTGCAATAGTACAACTCACTCTCACTAATGCACTGATACATAAACGGTTTCACCCGTTCTGTCGTTGCCCCATGTTTATGAACAACCACGCTGTTCGGCTGATATAAGGTTTTAAAACCTGCCTGTTCCATGTGAATGCCTAAGATTAATTCTTCATCATATAAAACTGTTGCCTCATCAAATGGCAACACTTGCTTTGCACATTCCGCAGAGATCATGAAACAGCATCCAGATACGTGATAGACATAAGCTGGTTTATCCACGGGCTGGTCCAGACAGAAATACGTTTTCCACTGTCTGCGAAAGAAAATCTTGGCTACTGTGTATAATTCAAAGACCTCTTTTATTCCTGTTTTTCTAGAAACACGACTTGGCTGCGCCTCGCCATTCTCATTTATGACTTTTGGTCCTACAATGCCGATTTTTTCTTTTTCTTGTAATGACTGATACATATTTTGCACTGACCCTGGCTCATAAATGATGTCATTATTGGAAATCAAAAGGGCATCACAGCCATCCTGCATCGCCTGTTTTACACCTAGATTATTGCCCGCCGCATAGCCTCTGTTAGCGTCGCTCGCAATAAATGTGATCGCATGTTGTTGCACAAAGTTTTTAACTTCTTCCGGCATAGGCGTGCGCGACGCATTATCTACGAGATAGATTCGATCTTGTTCTGCCCCTTCCTGCTCCAACAAACTTTTCATACATCGCAGGCTTAAATCCCATGTCTCATAATTTAATATGATGATCCCAATCATTCTGTCACCCTTGTTTCTTCCCATAGTACTTCTTTTGAATCTTCTTCATCAGACCAATCGGTATTAAACCGACAATGAGTGGTTTCATCGCATACAGGATTCCTTTCGGCATCAAATGATTTTCAGAAAATCCTCTGAGTTTTATATAGGTCTCATGAAACCGATACCGATACTTCCGGCGTTTATACTGTTTCTCATCTCGTCTAATATAATAAAGCACTTCCGGGAGATTTTTGCCCCTTCTTCCCTTTGCATACAAACGAAGCAGCATATCATAATCTTCTACACGATTTGCATATCTCGCCGCATTGTATCCCCGTACACTCTGTAATGCTTCCCTTCGAAACATTATGGATGCATGTACAAACGGCAGCGAAAACAAGAAGTCTTTCGGCTGTGGCTTTTCGCAATACCAATAACACTCGCCATCATCGCCTACCTGTTGAATAAAGAACTCGCCTTTACTGCCTGCAAACGCATATTCCGAATGAGCTTCTAAAAAGTCATAGAGCATCTGAATCCGGTTTTCTGCGGAGATATCATCATCATCCATTACTGCAATATAGCGCCCTCGTGCTTCTCGTATACAACAATTCCGAGCATAAGCAGCTTTGCGATTTTGTGTATTCAAAATCAATCGAATGCGTGGATCTTTTTTTTCCAGCTCTTTCAGATGGTTCTGTATTCCATTTGTCGATGCGTCATCACAAATGATCAGCTCCAGGTTCGAGAATGTCTGATTTAGAATCGAATCGACAGCCTGGTCTAAAATTTCTTTTTCTTGATTGTAGACAGCCATAATCACTGTTACTTCTGGTTTTGACGCTCTATCAAGACATTGTTTGGTTGTTTCTCCCTTTTCCTTCATCTGCTCATCTCTCCAACATTTCTTCATACAATTCCCGCATCTTCTCATTCACACGCTCTTTCGAAAATCCCTCAACCTTCTTTCGAGCCTGTCTTGCAAATTCCAGTGCTTTTTGTGGGTTTTGATACATCGCCATGATCGCTTTTGCATATCCGTTTTCATCCTTTGCCTCCACTAAAAGTCCCGACTTTTTGTGTTCGATCAAATCCGTGTTTCCACGAATTTGGGAACAGATGACCGGTTTTGTCGCTGCCATTGCTTCCATCAATGCAACCGGAAGTCCTTCCTGCAGGGACGGGAAAATAAAACAGTCTGCCATCTGCAGCATTCGACTTACTTTTGAGCTATATCCTAACAGATATACACGATTTTCTAACTGTAATTCTTTGATTAGTTGTCGGAAGAATTCCTCATACTCTCCCATTCCGACAATGCAATATTTTATCGACGAATCAGGTATAAGTGCCATCGCACGAATGACCGTTTCCTGATTTTTTCGGCGTGTCAATTCCCCCACACTCATGAGAATATAATCTTCTTTTGTAAGACCAAACTTTTGCCGAATCATGGTTTGATCCACATGATTATTTTCTTTTTCAAATTTTTTTAGTTCGAGTCCGACACCTGGAATGTATGCAATCTCTTTTGCTGGGAAATTCTGTGCCCTCTGGTAATCTTCCTGATTCATAGTGAGAAGCACATCCGTAAATCTTGCACAGATACGCTCAATCGGGTAAAATAGCAACCAATTCATCAAAGGTGCACCTTTGAAAAAATGAAACCCATGCGCTGCATACATCACTTTCATTCCCTTTTTGTGATGTTTTCTCGCCGCCAGACGTGTCAGCACACCTCCGATCGGTGTCTGCGTATATACCATCTGAAACCTATTTTCTTCCATCAGTTTTTTTAATCCCCGATAGGATTGCATCATTTCTTTGACTGCCCCCATACGACGCGGGAACGGAAGATGATGCACGATCACACCGGCTTCTTCTAACTCTTTTCGAAACTGATCTACTCGTTGTTGACTCGTCACACTTCCAAATTTGAAATTTGCAGCCACATGTACTTCTTTTCCCATTTGCTGTAAAATACGGATATTATCCCAGTTAAATAAATCGATCATCGAAGCAACCGAAGCTGTCATAAGTACTTTTTCCATATCCTGCTTACTCTTTCTGTCCACTCGTCCTCTGAATCGTCTCACGAAACGAAAGTTCGCGATAACTGTCATCCTGATAGGTGCTTAGGGACTGATCATACACAAAGTTTCCAAATGCTTTTTTTGCCATACTTCCAAATTTTCCTGGTAATCGACTCAGTAGCCACACGAAGGGATTTAACACGGACCAGCATCGGATCTTTTTCCCTTTTGTTTCTGCGATCATACGAACCAGTTCCGATGTGCAGACATATTCTTTATTCTGTGGAAAAAATATTCCTCTGTCCTCTCGCTCAATCAATTGGCATAAAAACTCGGACAACGTTTCCACATAAATCATGGATTTTTTATTTGACAGATTCGGAAAAATCGGAAGATGCACCGCTAATTTTTCCAGTGTCGGATAATTGCCTTTACAGCCTGGACCATATACCATTGGAATTCGCAATATTGCCACACGAAATTTTTCCGTCTCTCTATGCCGCAATTCCTGTTCTGCCTTCCACTTACTTTCTCCATATACATTGTTTGGGTGCGGTCTGGTTCTTTTTGTTATCTTTTTTTGTTTTCCGATTGGTGCACTGTCACCATAGATACTCGCTGTACTCAAATAGATGAACTGCTTTACTCCAGCTTTCTTTGCAGCCTCTGCCACAATACATGCAAGATTACAATTTACCCGATAGTATTCTAATCTGACTTTTTCCACGACATGACTGACATCCATATGAACCTTTCCAGCCACATAAAATACAACATCGTAAACAGAAAAATCATGTTTCTTCCAAGATTGATCCCGTACACTGATCGCTGAAATTTTCCAATCCGGATTTCGCTGTTTTACATAAGCAGCAAAGGAAGTTCCAATATAGCTATGTGCGCCGACGATCAAAATCCGTTTCATTTCTTCTCCTCCCTTTTATGCAGTTCTCCGGTTCCGCCTTCCACCACGCCTTCTGCGTGAAGAACGGATTTCACTGTCTTCATGATACATTTCATATCAAAAGAGAAACTCATATTTTTTACATAGTCTCCGTCTAGTTTTGCTTTCACCGGAATCTCCAGTTCATCGCGGCCATTGACCTGCGCCCAGCCGGTCAAGCCCGGCATCACGTCGTTTGCGCCGTATTTGTCCCGCTCTTCGATCAGATCGTACTGATTCCAGAGTGCCGGGCGCGGGCCGACGATCGCCATTTCGCCTTTTAGGATATTAAACAGCTGCGGCAGCTCGTCCAGCGATGTTTTCCGCAGGACCTTCCCGCTGCGTGTCAGAAAGGCATCCGGGTCTTTTAGCAGATGCGTCGGCATATCTTTCGGTGTATCGGTGCGCATGGTGCGGAATTTATAGATATTGAAATATTTTTTATGATTTCCCACACGCTTTTGTTTGAAGATCACCGGGCCTTTCGAGTCTAATTTGATCCAGACTGCGATCAGTAGCAGAAGCGGTGATAGAAGGATAATGCCGATCAATGCCAAAAGCTGATCGATGATCTGTTTTATAATTCGATACTGGTATCTTTTTTTCTCCATAGCTGCCTCCTTCTATGTCTGTCTCGGATGATACGTCGGTACGATCTCCATCAGATGTTTGCGGATATCGTCCGGCTCCTGCTGTACATAATCGTTAAGTTCGTGTAATTGTTCCATGAATGTTTCTTCGTCCATCTCGATCGGTTTTCCGATGTAGATGAGTTTATTTCTGGTCTCCTGCATGCCCTCTTCTTTCATGAGCATCTCTTCGTATAATTTTTCTCCCGGACGAAGACCGGTAAATTCGATCATGATATCCTCGTTTGGCTTATGGCCGGAGAGCAAGATCAGGTTTTTCGCTAAATCCAGAATCTTCACCGGTTCGCCCATGTCCAAAACAAAGATCTCTCCGCCCTTCGCATAGGCGCCCGCCTGCAGGACCAGGGAAACTGCCTCCGGAATCGTCATGAAATAGCGGATGATGTCCGGATGTGTGACGGTGACCGGTCCGCCTGCTGCGATCTGCTTTTTAAACAGTGGAATGACACTTCCATTGCTGCCCAGGACGTTTCCAAACCGGACAGCTACAAATTCCGTTTCGGAATGACGGTTATAGGTCTGAATGATCATCTCGCAGATTCGTTTCGTTGCTCCCATGACGTTCGTCGGGTTCACGGCTTTATCTGTGGAGATCATGACAAATCGTTTTACTTTCCACTTATCTGCCGCCTGTACGACTTTCCATGTGCCGAGGACGTTATTCTTGACGGCCTCGTTCGGGCTGTCTTCCATGAGTGGCACGTGTTTATGTGCTGCGGCGTGGTAGACGATCTCTGGTCTGTACATTTCGAAGATCTGATCCATCCGTTTTGTGTTTCGCACCGATGCGATCAGTGTCATAAAATTCAATTCCGGAAATTTTACTTTCAGTTCCTGCTGAATGTCGTAGGCCGAGTTCTCGTAGATATCTACGATCAGCAACAGTTTCGGGTTATGTGCGGCGATCTGCCGGCACAGCTCGCTTCCGATGGAACCGCCCCCGCCTGTGACCATGACGACTTTCCCCGATACATAGTTCATGATGGAGGATAAATCGACTTTGACTGGTTCCCGGCCGAGCAGGTCATTGACATCAACGGCTTTCAGTTTGCTGACGCTCACCTCGCCGTTTACGAGCTGGTCGATACCCGGAAGCTGTAGTAATTCACAGCCTGTCTCTTTACAGATGTTTAGGATCTCTTTCAAGTCCTTTGGCTTTGCGGACGGGACCGCCACCATGATCTCATCGATTTTATAATCTTTCACGACATCGGGAATGTCATAGCGGTCTCCCACGATGCGCACGCCTCGAATGTAACTGCCTTTTTTGGTCTTATTGTCATCTATGACGCAGACAACTTTTTTCTGGATGTTTTTGCTGCGTCCGATCTCAGCGATCAATGCATTTCCTGCTTCTCCTGCACCGATCATCATGACATTGGTGAATTTTTTGGATCCGATGTTATTGAGCACGTTATGTATAAAGCGATACGCGTAGCGGCTCAGAACGGTCAACATCAGTAAAAACATCCCGTACATCACCCAGTAACTTCTCGGCATCGGGTACTGAAATATAATGAAACAGTACATATGTGCAAAAGCCGCGATCATACAGGCCAGAACAATATTCACCATTTCTTCTGCACCTGCATAGCGCCAGAGGCAGGAATACAAGCGGAACAGTTGAAAGATCAATAGTGTCGCAATACATGTCAGAATCATACATGGGAGTTTTCCCTCTATGTAACGCAAATCAATATCACTTGCCATCATCTCAAATCGTAAAAAAAGTGCCAGAAAATCGGCACAGAAGACTGCAAAGATATCACAGCAGATCAAACATAATTTACTAATCAATAATTCCCTATTTTTGAGTAATGCTTTCATGTCCTATCCCCCATTTTTCTCTTTTGCATTATACCTCATTAAATGACTTTTTTCAACCAATTTCCTGTTTTTCTTTCCGTTCATGAAAAAAGGCTCTGCCGGGAGCATCGCGCTCTCAGCAAAGCCTTTTTTATTGGTAACCGATTCTATTATTTTACAGTTACTTTTACAGTTGCTTTTTTACCGCTTGTTGCTTTTACGGTAATGGTAGCAGTACCTTTTTTCACACCTTTGATTACACCTTTGCTGCTTACAGTTGCAACCTTCTTGTTAGAAGAGCTCCATGTAAGTTTGTCTGTTGTATTCTTCGGTGCTACAGTTGCTTTTACTGTTACAGTCTTACCAACTTTTACAGAAACTGTTTTCTTTGCTAATGTAACTTTCTTAGCAGGAACTTTTGCTTTTACTGTTACTTTTACAGTTGCTTTCTTTCCGCTTGCTGATTTTACAGTAATGGTAGCAGTACCTTTCTTAACGGCTTTGATGACACCGTTCTTTACAGTTGCTACTTTCTTGTTGGATGTGGTCCATGTAAGTTTGTCTGTAGATGTTACAGGTGCTACTGTAGCTTTTACAGTTGTTTTATTACCAGCAACTAATGTTACTTTCTTAACGGAAGCTGTTACTTTTGTTGCTTTGATGTTCTTTGTACCGATTGTGATTGTGGTTACAAAAGATTTCTTTCCAGCTGTTGCTGTAATCTTTACTTTACCAGTCTTCTTAGCGGTTACAACACCTTTGCTTGTTACGGTAGCAAATTTTGTGTTAGAAGATTTCCATTTTACTGTATCTGTGCTGTCTTTTGGAAGAACAGTTGCCTTCAAGGTAACTTTTGTACCTTTCTTCATTTTCAGGCTCTTGCTGTAAACAGGTTTGATGCTTGTAGCAGGAACTTTAACTGTAATGGAAACAGTTGCGCTCTTATCACCAGCAACTGCTGTGATCTTTGCTGTACCTTTTGCTACTGCTTTTACTACACCAGTCTTAGGGTCTACAGAAAGGATCTTTGCATTAGAAGTCTTCCATGTAACTGTTGCTGCATCTGCTGGTGTTACAGTTGCTTTTAATGTTACCTTTGCACCTTTGTTTAATGTCTTCGGTGCGTTTGTGATCTTAACGCTTGTTACAGCTGCATTTTTCACAGTGATCTTTACAGATGCGGATTTGTCTCCTGCTTTTACTGTGATTTCAGCAGTACCTGCTGCTACACCAGTAACGGTTGCAGTTTTTCCGTCAGCTGTAACTTTTGCGATCTTGTCATCGGATGTGGTCCATTCGATAGCTGCTTTTGTATCAGCCGGATCAATGATTGCGCTCAGTTTAATGTCTTTTCCAACCTCTACACTTGTATCTGCTGCGAGAAGTGTGATGTTGTTTACTTTTTCTTCGTCTTCTGTCTGATCGTTTGTCTGGTCAGATGGTTTGCTTTCCTCTGATGGTTTGCTTACTTCAGATGGTTTGCTTTCCTCTGATGGTTTGCTTACTTCAGATGGTTTGCTTGTGTCAGATGGTTTGCTTGTGTCAGATGGTTTGCTTTCCTCTGATGGTTTGCTTGCATCAGATGGTTCGCTTGTGCTTGGCTGATCACCTGTCTGATCTTTTGTCTGATCGTTTGTCTGATCGTTTGTCTGATCTCCTGTCTGATCGCCTGTCTGATCTTTTGTCTGATCGCCTGTCTGATCGTCTGCTGTGACAGTTACTTTTACAGTTCCTGTTTTACCATTATATGTAACGGTTACGGTTGTTTTACCAGCTGCCACACCTGTAATCTTACCATCTTTTACAGTTGCGATTTTCTCATCAGCTGATTCCCATACAGCTGGTGCTGCGTGTGTACGAACACCTGTTTTCTTTGCTTTTTTTGCCTGACTTGTTGTCTGAGCTTCTGTCTGAGCTTCTGTCTGTTCTGTTGTCTGCTCTTCTTTCTGCTCATCCTCTGTCTGCTCATCCTTTGTCTGTTCTGCTGTCTGCTCATCCTTTGTCTGTTCTGCTGTCTGATCTCCTGACTGTTCTGGGGATTCGTCAAGAATCTTTACTGTCTCGGATTCGCCGACTTTCAGAGTTACTTCGGTTTTGGATAATTTCAATCCTGTTTGGGTGGCTGCAAATGCACTATCACCTAAAGATAAGGTAACCATGCAAACTGCAAGGAACATAGCCATTACTTTTTTTGCTGCGATTGTTCCCTTTTTGAGTCCAAATTCTACCATCTTTTTTCTCCTTCCTTTCTCCTCACTTTTTTGATGATTTATGTTACCCTCGATCATGGTATAAAGTATACATGGTCCGAGATATAACTACGTTATAGTGTATCACGAAAAAAGTTTTTTGCAAGAACTTTTTTTCTAATTTTTATTTTTTTAATGATTTTATAGCTATTTCTTGAAATTGTTTCTTTATTTTTGGTAGTTTTATCCCTCAAGTGCTTTTCGCCTTGTGCTCCTTTCTACGCCCAGTAAAAGGAAGAATATTGGAGTTACGCAAATCAACGTATTGTTGACAAGTCCCTGCACAAGATAGCCTGCGATCAGACATACGACGGTGCAGGCTGTGCGATCTTCTGTTTTTGCTTTCTTCCAATATTTGTATAAATTATAGAAGATAAATCCAAAAAATCCAACTGCTCCCACAATTCCTGTATTGATTAAAAAGTCGAGGAAATCATTGTGCGCATCGATCATTCTCAAGCTATTGATATAGATTTCTTCACCAAAAATTTCTGTGATCGCATAGTAAAAGTTTCCTGGTCCATAGCCGAATATTTTGTGGAAGAAACTGGATTTTTGAAATATTTCTGCGGTGTAACGCAAATTTGATCCTCGCCAGTTTCCCCACATTTCGTCAAAAAACAGTGCGCTGCCGAATGCGTGATACTTTTGGATCGCGAGATCTTTTGTCTCCTGCTGATTGACCAGAATAAACAGGATCACTACTGCAGCGATCGCTGCGATCACACAGACTGCAAAGATTCTTTTTATGATCGTTTGTACTTTTTGCGCGTATGGTTTTTTTTCTAAATAGAAGGTCAATGCAAAGCAGATTCCTACGATCGGCAGAAGCAGCAAACCTTTATTCGTATATCCCAGCAGTGCCGGCAGACCTCCGAATAAACTTCCGGCGCCTTTGACTGCCTGCGTGGTCAAACCGGTCATTCGACAGCCGACAAAAAATACTGCCACTAATATAAAGAAACGACGCAATTTGTCAAACTGGTCGATTGTAAACCAGAATAAGATACAAAATGTGACTCCGATCGCCAAAAAGATACTATCGGATTCTACGGCAACCATTGTCATACATGCGATCACGGAAAAAATCCCATAAATTACCAACGATATTTTTTCTTTGCAGAAGCAAAATGCTGCCATCGCCATTGGCAAAACAACTGCCAGCATACCGGCGAGTGAATTTACGTTTCCGATGGTGGATGTGAACACGTTTTCCTGCCAGCCCAGATCTCCGTACATATGTAATACGTCAATGTTCATATTGTTTAAGATACAGACAATATTTACAAACGTCACGCTTAGGAGAAGTGCGAGGATGATATACTGATTATTGTTTAAGAAACGTTCGATCAATATATGCGCCAGCACACACATGACGAGCATGTAAAATCCAAAGCGCCGTCCCCTCAGGCCCCAAAGGCTTTCTGTTTTGTAGCTGGTTGCCAAAAACGAGACAACTGCTGCAAAAAGAAGGGCGGTCAAAAACCATCCACTCGGTGTTACGGATTTGAGCCACTTTTGCATGTTGCTCTTTGTCAGTTCCTTGTGATGGCTGCACAGCCAGGAAATCCCTACGATCGTGCAGGCTCCTACCATAATGCCAAGTACCCAGTTTATAAAGTAACTTTTAAAATCCTGTATATCGGTATAGCCGTTATGTACCAATGGCAGATATACCAGGAAAAGTGTAAAGACTGCTATATACACCAATACAGCTGCAAACTGTCGCTGTATGGATTCTGTCTCCTGTTTTTTTGTTTGATTTTTCCCCATTTTACTGTTCTCCCGTCTCTTGTATTTCTGGATTTTTTTCTTCGATGAAAATTTTACGCGAAACGAAATTCCAAACCATGACAACTGCAGTCGCAAAGATCTTTGCGATCATTTTTCCGAGATGGTATTTTCCATGCAAAAGCCAGATCAGAAAATCGTTCATTCCAAGACCGATGGCGCTTAATATAAAGAAGATCAAAAATTCCCGTACTTTGTTTGCATCTTTTTTGCCGACAAATACATATTTCATGCTGCAGACATAGTTAAACACCAATGAAATAAGAAAAGACAGTGTCGCCGCTGTCACATAATAAATCCCACAAAAAGAATAAAATACATAATATAATCCCATATCGATCACCGTGGAGACGACCCCCACGATGCCGAATTTAAATGCCTGCTTGATCAATGCAATTAGTTTTTCTTTTATGTCCATTTTGTTCACCCTTTATTCTACTGTAACGGATTTTGCCAGATTTCGCGGTTTATCTACATCGCATCCTTTTCCGACGGATACATAATAGGCAAACAACTGCAATGGGATGATTGCCAGTGAATCCGTGAAATATGGATTCGTCTCCGGAATATAGATCACGTAATCCGCTGCTTTTTCAATCTCTGTGTTTCCTTCATTTGTCACTGCCAGTACAAATGCACCTCTTGTCCGTACTTCTACCATATTGCTGACCGTCTTCTTATATAATTCCTGCTGCGTGGCAAGTGCTACGACCAGCGTTCCCTCTTCGATCAAGGAGATGGTGCCGTGCTTTAATTCTCCTGCCGCATATGCTTCGGAATGAATATAAGAAATCTCTTTCAACTTCAAAGAGCCTTCCAATGAAATCGCATAATCAATTCCACGTCCGATAAAGAATACATTTTTTGCCGCTACATATCGATTCGCGAATTTCTGAATTTTTTCTTTATTATTCAACAATAATTCAATCTGATCCGGCAGACGTTTCAGATCATGCATCAACTGATCAAACTGATCGTCTGTGATCGTACCGCGCGCCTGTGCAAATTTCATGGCAAGCAAATATAACGCGATCAGCTGGGCGCTGTATGCCTTTGTGGTTGCAACCGCAATTTCCGGTCCCGCCCAAGTGTACATAACTTTATCTGCCTCTCGCGCGATCGAACTTCCCACTACATTTACAATGCCAAGTGTTTTGATTCCACGTCGTTTTGATTCCCGAAGTGCTGCCAGAGAATCCGCTGTCTCACCGGACTGGCTGATGATGATCACGAGATCTTCCGGATCCAGGATCGGATTGCGATAGCGAAATTCTGAGGCAAGGTCTACTTCCACCGGGATTCGTGCCAAACCTTCAAACACGTATTTATTCGTCATTCCGGTATGATATGCAGAACCGCAGGCTACGATATGAATTCGTTTGATCGCACGGATCTCTTCGTCTGTCATACCAAGCTCTTCTATCACGATCTGACCATTTTTCATCCGCGGATTCATCGTATCGCGCACCGTTTTCGGCTGTTCATACATTTCTTTCAACATGAAATGCTCATAACCGCCTTTTTCTGCCGCGTTCACATCCCAGTCAATGATCGTAGAATCTTTTTCGATACTCTCACCGTCCAGATTGTAAAACTGAATGTCATCCTCTGTGAGAACCGCCATTTCTTCATTCTGAATATAATAAACCTCTCTGGTATATTTCAAAACAGCCGGTACGTCGGAGGCGATATAGTTTCCGTCTTTTCCTTTTCCGACGATCAATGGACTATCCTTTCGCACTGCATACACACGGTCTGGAAAGTCTGCAAAAACAATTCCCAACGCATACGATCCCTCTACGTGCTGCAATACTTTTAGGATGGCCTCTGTCGGTTCCCCATTATAGTAATAATCCAGTAAATGTGCAACTGTCTCTGTATCTGTTTCGGAAACAAATTCGTATCCTTTTTTTATTAATTTATTTCTTAATTTCAAGTAATTCTCGATGATTCCATTGTGTACCACCGCGATTGTTTTCTCTTTATTGAAATGTGGATGTGCATTTACATCTGATGGTTCTCCGTGTGTCGCCCAGCGCGTATGTCCGATTCCGATCGTTCCCGGCAATGTCGCACCGTCGTGTGTCAACTCACTCAATACTTTTAAGCGTCCTGTCGCCTTGCGGATATTGATTTTTTTTCCATCGTATACCGCAAGTCCTGCCGAATCATATCCTCGATACTCCAGCTTTGACAATCCCTCCAGCAAAAGGGGTGCTGCCTGTGATTTCCCAACATAGCCAACTATTCCGCACATAAAATTTCCTCCTGTTACTTTTTTCTATCACTTTTGCTGCTTCCAATAGCGCATCCAAAATGCCTGATTACTTGTGCAGCGCAAAATCTGGTTGCGACTCAGATGCTCATAATGCATTCCAAGCTGATAGCCAAGATATTTCCACGCGCTTTTTACAATTAAATCTACTATAAGCCATGGCTTATGAATTGTCAACAAATGTTTTGCTGTCATTTTTACAAGCCGAATTCCCTCTGATTCCGAACGAATTCCGTCAAAAATTTCCGGATGCTGTTTCTGCGATACAGCAAGATCAAAATTCCGATGAAACTGCTGCCGCCCCGTATAATTATGGGAGTGGATAACTTTTGCATCCGCCTGATACGCGATCGCATAGCCGTTTTGAATGGCTTTTCCGGCAAAGATCATATCCTCGTTAAAAATTGCCTGATGCGGAAAGCCATGCAGGATATCATACACATCCCGTCTGTACGCAGCACACACATTTGAACAGAAAAATGTCTTGATGCCCAGCCGTCCGATATCCTCCGCTGTTTTTCTTTTGCTGATATCCGGATAGTTAAAGGAACGGGTATATTTTTCCGTCTCACTGCAGTTTTTGTTCGGAATCTGACGTGCATAAGACGCCGCGATCGTTGGCAGATTCGTCTGATCCATTCGCAGTCTTCCCTCTTTATCTAAAAAAGGCGCAACCAATTTTTCAATAAGAGTACGGTCTGCCGGGACTGCATCCTGTGTCATAAACAGGAATATCTCTGTGTCCGAGCAGGCAACCGCTTTTCTTCTGGTTGCGCCATGATCAAATTCTTCTTTTCTGATGTGATGTATTTCATATGGTATCTTCATATTCTGCAATACCAGTTTCACTTCCGGTCGGTTTTTAAATTTCTCCCAGTACACTTCCTCTGTGTTCATAAGAATGATCTTATGAACCGGAAAGGTCTGCTCCTGCAGTCTCTGGAGCAGTAAACGGAAGGTAGCATCCGGTTTATAGACCGGAATCAATATATCTACCATTGCTTTTTCCATAAAAGTTTTCCTCTTTCCTGTTCAACACACCTGTTACTTCGTCTTATTTATAATAACGTCTATATTTTAATCTAGGAATAAGACAATAGTTTAATGCGATTGTTAAAAGTGTTGCTAATTTGATTGTTGCCATAATGATGTCCCCCATTTCTGTTGTTGGTGCTGCTTTTAGATTTTCCTGCTTTGAGGATGTTTTTTCTGCAGCTGATGATTGTTCTGTTTGATGTGATGGTTCCTGTGGCTTCTGCACATTCTGAACCTCATCATTCTTCCCTTTTTGAACAGTCACGAAACAAACGCTGGAAATATTGCTGCCGTCTGATGCGGTAACAGATATTTCTGCCCTGCCTGCGCGTTTGGCACGCATCGTTCCATCTCCGTCCACGGAAACCGTTTTCGGATCTGAACTTTGAAACGTAACTTTTTTACAATCTGCCGTTTCCGGCAAAACTGTATACGCAAGCCGGCGCTCCCCGCCTACTTTCGTTTTCCATTCTGTCTGCGCCAACGTCAAACCTGTAACCCCTTGACGCACATGCAAATTTAATGCAGCAGTTAATCCTTCTGGTGTGCTTACAGTAATTGTAACCTCTCCGGCTTTATAGAATGTGACCTTTCCCGTCTCGTCTACAGTTGCAACTGACGTATCTGATGAAGTATACGTCAACAGCTCAACCTGTGCTGCTACAGGTGTCTGGACTGCTTTCAGCTGTGCATGTTCATATGTATAATATGTACTTTTCTCTGCAGACAGTGTTAGATGAGATGGTTTCACCTGTGATGTATCTTTTGTAAATGCCTTGATTCTTGCACATGCATTCGTATCATTCAAATCTACCCAGCCGTTTTCATAATAAAAGCTCTGTCCCGGCTGTGTATCGCTTTCAAATGAGATCCAGCTACCGTTTTGATAGGTCCGATCCGCAAAAAAGCTGATTTTTTCATTGTCCGCTTTTGATAGTCTTATGACTACTGAAAAGCGATCCGACGCATCTAATGGTATCTCCTGTCCAAGTTCAACCGTGTAGTATCCAATGTAACTGGTCTGCCCTGTGACTGGCTCTATAAGTACCGGCGTACCGCTTTGCGGATCTTTCGTATCCGTTATATTTTTATAAATCTGTATCTCATAAGACACATCCATCGCATAAAGTGCAAACGAAACGGCTTTTAATACCTCGCCCTTCGATTTGCTCGGTACTTGAAAAATATTTGCGATCTGATTCCCGCTTTCTACGCGATAGCCTGTATCCTGCTGACTTTTACTGATAAATGCTCCTGCCGTTCCGTCATACTGATAGTTATGATCATAACGGTCTGCTGAATCAAATACATACGCAAAACATTTGGCGGTGTCTTTCGTGAAATTGGTATCCTCGTAGGAAATCCAATAATACCCGCCATCCGTTCCTTTCCCGCTGGACATCCATTCTTCGCCCCAACTGTTTTTTACCAGCCAGGCGCCTGGCTTCTCGGGCTGCTGTCCATTTTTAAAATTCGAAACGTCATAGGAATCATCCCAACCGATCACTGTAATTGTGTGATTGACCGCCGTCGTGCTTCCATTGTAAAAGTATGCGCCTGTGTCATAGTTCATATACCTGCCGGTATGATAATAATTCATCGTAACAGAACCGCATTCACGAATCGCCGCTTTCACAGCATCCTGATCCTGAAACCGAATCCAATACGCACGCTGTAAATGCGCAACAGACGCACCATACTCTAAAGACGGATCTAAATCTTTTCCCTCCTGCGCACTTTCATATGGTGCCGAACGCTCATCCGCTACTCCTACCCAGTTTGCCAATGCAAATGTCGTAAACGTATTATTTCCTCCGACGCTCAGCGCATCTCCGTATAAAAGGCGTGTCGCATCATTTTTCGTCATCTGCTCGGGATCTTCCCCGTGATGATATGTGAAATACGCAAGCTGATATTCTGACAGATCCGTGTTTTGCAATGTCGCTTTTTTCCCATTGATCACTGTCTGATTTTTGATCAACGAGGTTTCTGCAAGACTGATCGCAGAGAATGCCCAGCAGACATTGTGTTCTCCCTGTTCTTTCACTGATGTAATGATGCCGTCTTCTCTTGCATCATAGCGTTCCATTCCTGCCACAGCAGACTGAATGCCAGCTTGATACTGTGCCGGCTCTTCCTTTTCATAACTTGGTAGTGCTCCTGTAGCGTCTTCTGGAAACGGCGTCAGATCCGGCTCTAGTGCTTTCTGCTGTTCGAGTTCCTCTTCTGTCAGGGGCCGATCCCTCAGATACGATACTGTCTCTTTCATTTCCTGATCAGCCGTCTGCTCCTGTGTATCAGCAAATACTATCAGCACCTGTGGCTGTTCAAAAAAAAGCAGTACCGAAAGAATCAGCATGAGAAATCCATGTTTGTTCTTATGGTGCTTCATTTTCTTACTCCTTTTGCCGTTTTTTTGTGTATTGTTCACATGGATACAGATTTTTTCATTTATTCCGATTGTTATTATAGCCATTTTTGACCTAAAATGTCAAGCATTCATCGACTGAAATAGCAAGAAATCCATTTGTTTTCCAAAAAAACGACGGAGCGTTCCAAAGAACGTCCGTCTGTTTTTTTAACATGCTTTGATTCGGTTCACGATCCCTACCAGATTAAATCCATAATTCTGCTGGGATGCCCAACCATGTTTCGTCGGATTTTCTTGTATTCCAAGCCATTCTACGATCGGTGCTGTACCACGTGTCACATATTTGAATCGGGCATCCACACAGGCGTTGTTCAAATTCTGTTCACACGCATATGCTTTCAAATGCTGTACCTGTGCACGAATACCGGTTCTGACATCTTTAAACTTTTGTCCGGTGGCTCCTCCTCCGACTGCTCCAAGTCCACCGAAATTACACTGGCTTGCTTTTACATCTCCCGGGAATGACAGATATCCTGTTTCAAGACAAATCTGCGCCCAAAGTACATCCGCACTAACTCCTTCTTGACTTGCTTCATCTTCTACGATCTCACAAAATTTCTGAAGAGTCGATGCACCTTTTGATGCATACACACTTTTTGGGTACACTTTTCCGCTTTTCGTATAAAAAGCCATCATTTGTTTTACTGAAACAGTTGTTTTTCCCATGATCTGATAGCCTGTTTTTTGCGACTTTATCGCCGAATAGCTGCCATAATGTTTCACTCCGTCCGTCTTTCTGGTCCTTATTTTGTAATAATATGTTTTATTTAAATCCAGATTTTTATCGGTAAAACTTGTACTTTTTGTCTCGGCCACTTTTTTAAAATCTTCTTTTGCTTTTGTGCTCCGATATACAAGATACGTGTCTGCTTCTTTCACTTCTTTCCAGTTCAATTCAACTGCTTTTGACTGAGGATTGGAAATTTTTGTAATGCTTGTTTTTTTCAATGGTGCTGCAGACATCGGACTGCAATATTTACTATATGTGTTCGTACCGGATTCCTCTTTCCGATATACTTTTATCTTATAATAATAAACTGTACCGGCTGTCAATCCGTCGTCCGTATAACTTGTCACTGTCGCATCACTGATCGTCTTTACTTTTTTATACGTACCTGCTTTTTCTGTGCTTCGATACACACAATAGCCGTCCACGTCTGTCATTTTCTCCCATGTCAGTTTTATTTTTGCGCTGGATGATGACTGAATCGTTTTGATCTGTGTCGCATTTACCTTACTGCTTGCGTGTCCACTATCCGGCTGTGCCGCTACTAATTCCTCTCTTTTTGCAGACAGGACATTACTGTATGGACCATACCCTTTTATTCCGGATACTTTGTGATAGGTACGCACCATATAATAATAAGTTTTTCCAATTTCTGCCTTTTCATCGACAAAGCTGGTTTTTGACTGTCCCAATGTCGCAATTCTTGTATAAGAACCGTTACTTGTATTCTTTCGATACAGATAATAGCCGGTCACACCACTCATTTTTTTCCAAGTTACTTTCAGTCCATTCGTTGCCTGCGCCACTTTCTGTATTTTCGACGTAACATCATTTGTTGCAAAAGCACCCGTAAGCTTACTTGGTTCATCATTGATTCCCCAGCGATATGCGCGCATCTTATAATAATATGTTGTATTTGCTTTTACTGTTTTATCACGATATGAAGTTGCCTGTGAATCATCGATCTGGGCAATCATTTTATACGTACCGTTTTTTGATGTACTGCGCATGATCACATAGCCATCCGGATCATCCGAATATTTCCATGAAATTTTCACTTCTTTTTCCAGACGACTGGTTGTGATTCCGGTCGGTTTTTGCAAGAGATTTCCTTCTTTTGCTTTACTCCAGCTTGTTTTTCCTGTCACAGAGCCACTTTTATAATTTGCGCGAACACGATAATAATATATTTTTCCTGCTACGCATTTTGTATCTGTATAAGTAACCGTCGTGCCGTTTGAGATTGTTGCGATCGTCGCGTATGTACCACCTTTTTCTTTCCTCTGCAGCTGGTACTTTGTCGCACCCGACACCTTTTTCCATGTTACCTTTATATTCGCTGAATTTTGTGAATAAACCGAAGAAATAGTCGGTGCCGCTGCGAGTTTCACTGCCATGACATTCGAAAAATCAGCATACTTCCACTCACCGTTTATCTGCTCTCCAGCCCGCACTTTGAAATAATACGTTTTATTTGCAGTCAGTTTCTGAATCGTCGTATAACAAATGTTTGCCGCCATCTCGACTACTTTTTCATATTCCCCGTCTTTCGATGTACTCTGATATACCTGATATACTTTTGCATTTGTCACACCTGTCCAGGAAAGTTTTACATCCGTAGAATTCACTGCACTCGCACTCTGTAAATTTGGTGCATATAATGATGTTTCTTTTTTCTTCAATCCAAAATATTCTGCGATTCCTTTCGCGTCCGCAATTCCGAGTTTTTTCAACCCTTCCGGCGAACCAAGGAAATTTTTCACATCTGAACTACTTGTCACAAATGCATGTTCTACAATAATTCCAGGGATTCCATACTCCTTTGTATGCTTGATCACACCATAATAATCCGCTAAACTTCCATCCGGGTATTTGGAATTGTTTTCGCTGCTTCGAATCTGCAAGCCGCGATTCTGTAATCCTAGATCCACAAGGTTATTTAAAATATGTTCTGCCAGGTATTTTCCATTGTTTGAAACACTTGGCTTGTAACTTGCGTTCGGATAGAATACCATCGCGCCGCTTGCCCCTGATGATGCGGAATTATTATGAATGGATACAAATACGCTGGCTCCGGCATTTTTCGCCACATCCGCACGTTGCTGCAAACTGAGATACACATCGGTTTCTCTGGTCATTTTTACTTTGATTCCGGCATATGTCTGTAGTTCATCCCGACACGCCTGTGCGATCGCAAGGTTCATATCTTTTTCGTATTGCCCGTTTATGGCAATCGCTCCCGGATCACTCCCTCCGTGTCCCGGATCAAGTACGACCACTACATCGCCCGCTTTTGTTGCCGGCTGCTGCTGTGCATCCTCTTTTGCCTGTTCGATCGCATCGGCCAGCTGCTGCTGCCCGTCTGCATCATTCGCACTGCTTAATGTAACAACCGGAACACCTCCTGCCTGCTCTGATAATGCGCAGGCTTCTTCCTCCTGCACATCTGTTTCTTCCGCAACGTACCCGTCCGGTTGTACCATGACTGCAATGTCTACACCAAATCGAACCGCTCCACGATCCACTTCTTCTTCAAATTCCTGATGCATCTGCTGTCCATTCCATTCGAAATCTACCCCTGTTACCCGATAACTGCCCATCTGTGCATCTGTCTGAAACCCACAGGAAAATAGATATGCATCCTCTTTTTGCGTCTTTGCCTGCAATACCATTTCCTGCCCTGTCGTTTCATTCAACAAATGCAGTACCGGTGCCGTCACAGAACCGAATTCCTGATCAAATCCTACCACAAACCGTTGTGTACCCGGCAGCTCAATCTTGCTGCTATCCATATACACATATGTCACTTGTGGCTGCTCGCTTTGATCTTTTTCATACTCTGTTTCCTGATCCTGTGTCTGCACACTGTCTCTCTGTTCGTCTTTGATCTGTTGCTCTTCTGCCCTGTCTTGTGCCTGCGCAGCCCGTACACCAAGTAAGGAAATATCCTGCATGGTGAAAAACAGTACTGCACATAAAAAGACGGACAGAATTTTTTTCCATTTTTTCATGTCTTTTTCCCCTCTTTTTCTGTCCTTTCTTCCTTTAAATTACCATATGCAGATTAAATCTAAATGAAACAAGATTTTTCTGCATATTGGGTCAACCTATCATGCTTGTCCCGTCTATATAATAAAAAGAGCTCCACCCGCCGGATTCTCTCCCTCACTCCAGCAGATTTCACTCTTTTTTTCTCTACTTGCGAATAATGGTTCCGGTTTGACCATCTAGACTTTCTTTTGTTTTTTCAAGTTTCGTAATCAAAACGGAGCGTACCGCTGAATCCCCGATAAAGTCCAGCGCTGCTTCAATTTTCGGTAAAATCGTTCCCGCCTCAAATTGTCCTTCTTCTATATATTTTCTCGCCTCTTTTGTCGTCATGGTATCCAGTGGTTTCGCGTGATCTGTCCCGTAATCAAGATACACTTTTTCCACTCCGGTTAAAATAACCAAACGATCTGCGTCCACAAGCTCTGCCAGTTTTCCTGCTGCCGAATCTTTCTCTATAACTGCACTGGCCCCCTGCAGTTTGTTCTGTTGTTCCAAAACCGGAATTCCACCGCCGCCACAGGCGATCACCACCTGATCTGCCTCCACCAGCGCCTTGATCGCATCAATTTCTACG
Source organism: Lachnospiraceae bacterium (assembly GCA_051880395.1). Classification (GTDB taxonomy): domain Bacteria; phylum Bacillota; class Clostridia; order Lachnospirales; family Lachnospiraceae; genus JBJENW01. Next base: position 40,557 of record JBJENW010000035.1, read on the forward strand.
ATATCAATCGGTTTTGGTGCCGCAACGATTCGTCGGTAACCATCTGCCTGTTTTACTACGTGATTTCCTTTTTTCTCTTCAACTTCAGCCTCTTCTTCTGTCATTACACGACCGATCACCTTTGTCGGATGATAAAATGCCTCATCATACGGGTCCACACAAACCTGTGTCAAAATGGTCGACACCGTTTTGTAAATTCCTCTATTTAACAATTCTGTTCGAATCGCATTTTGAAGATCATACCCGATATATCCCTGACTCATGGCAGAACATACCGCCGTCGGCGTTGCCGTATACTCCGGATACAGCTTGCAGAATTCCGCCATGGCTGTATGGATCATTCCGACCTGTGGTCCATTACTATGTGTCACGATCACTTGATAATCGTCCTGTATAAAGTCCACGATTGCTTTTGCTGTTTTCGCCGCTGCAACCTTCTGCTCCGGAAGTGTTGTTCCCAGCGCTTCATGCCCCAATGCAATGACCAGTCTTTTTTTCTTCATATTCACTCCTCCTATTCCGTTTCTTTTTTATTTATTGATTATTTTCCACCGTTCCTGCAGCTTCGCTGTCCGTAGGCTGATTGGAACCTGTTGTGCCACTTCCCGCGCTATGGTGTAAGGAACCCTGTGGAGTATTTTCCTGCTGCTTGATTCCATCCTCTACAGTCATACCCGTCTGGTTTACGATATGATCACTGATTTCTTTTACTGTATCTGACGGCGTATATGTCTGATTTTCAAACATATAGCTATGTAATTGCTGCACATTGCTGATAAGATCGCACGGAACAACCACACTTGCGGAATTGGATAATGTCGTTGTATTCTTGTCAAACGGGAATCCGGTCGTATCTTTTAAATTGTAAGAAGCAATGTCTTTCAACAGATCCAGTATATCTGTTTTTGATAAGTTTGTTTCCACATAAGAACTCAGAATCTTATCCGCGATCTCATTTAGTTTCGTCACTTCCATTGTCTTTGCTTTTTCGAACAATTTTTCGATGATCAGACGCTGACGCTGGGTACGGCGATAATCATCTTCATTTTTTCTAAGTCTTGCATATGCGGTTGCCTGTACACCATCTAACGTGTATGTACCGCCTGAGGACAGCTGATTTGCCGATTTTCCAGACATTTCTGCGATTTCTGTGATATATCCAGTCATATATAAGGCTTCATCATCTGTCAACTCAACTTCTACACCGCCCATCAGATCAACTACTTCCGCAACGGCATTAAAGTCAAAGCTTACATATTGCGTAATATCCAAATCCAGATTTCGGTCGATCATACGCAATGCCTGCACCGGACCGCCAATCTGATATGCTTCATTTGCCTTAAAATACCGTTCTTTTTCTTCGCTCTCCAAATTCAGATAGGTATCACGGTAAACAGACACGATTTTTACATCATGCGTATCTTCATTGATGCTTGCGATCATGATCACATCACTGTTACCGGATGCAAAATTTCCGTTCGTACGGTTGTCCAGACCAAACAGGGCGATATTTTTATAACCTTTTGATACCACTTCTTTTTCTACTTTTTTGTCAATTTTCAATTCTTTTTTATCAATCTGCTGACCTTCCTGTACCTGATCCATCTTACTATAGATAAAATAAAATACGATCAGACCAACAATGACTAGTACCTCTACCACCAAAAGCAGGATCTTCCAAACTTTCTTTCCCTTTTTCTTATCGGTTACTTCTTCCTCATTTTTTAGTTCTTTGCTCATTTTCCTCTTCTCCTAATATGCATTTTTATTGATAAAGCCCTTAAATATCGTTAAAAACAAGATTTTAAAATCAAACCCCAATGTCCAGTTTTCGATATAATACAGATCGTGCTCAATCCGCTTTCGTATCGATGTATCTCCTCGATATCCGTTTACCTGCGCCCAGCCGGTAATTCCGGGACGCACCTGATGTTTTACCATATATCGCGGAATCTCTTCTCTGAATTTTTCCACATACTGAGGTCGTTCCGGACGCGGTCCTACCAGGCTCATGTCCCCTTTGAGCACATTAAAAAACTGTGGTAGTTCGTCAATACTTGTTTTTCGTATAAATTTTCCAACCGGCGTTACACGTGGATCATCTCGAACGGTCCAGCCTTTTTTCTCTTCTTTTTCATCCTGCACACGCATGGAACGGAACTTGTACATCTTAAACGGGCGATTATGCAACCCTACACGTTCCTGACAGAAAATCAATGGTCCCGGTGAGGTCAGTTTTATGATGATCGCTGTCACAAGCATCACTGGTGAAAACAAAATAATACAAAAAATCGAACCTATAACATCCACGATTCGTTTGACCAGCATATTTGATGTGTCCGATAACGGCACATACCGAATATTGACGACCGGCAATCCCTGCAGATCTTCCGTATACGGACGCGTCGGAATAATATTGTTATAATCCGGTATAAACTTGGTATGCACACCGGATTTTTCACAAAGTGCCACGATATGCTCTAATTTATGGTATTCAGATAATCCAAGCGTAATCGCAATCTCATCGAGCTGGTTTTTCGACAACCGTTCCAAAAGATTTTCGATTTTTCCCAAAACCTTGATTCCTTTATACGCCGTACCGATTTCCACATTGTCATCTAACACTCCCTGAACGGTATATCCCCACTGCGGATTTCCTAAAATCCGATCAATATACTGTTCCGCGGCACGCGAATATCCGACCAGCAGCACATGTTTCTGATTATATCCTTTTTTGCGCATATCGCGAAGGACATACCGAATCACATTCCGCGCCAAAAGATCCAACGCCATATTAATGAAGTAAAAATAGACGATCATCTCACGCGAGAAATCCGGCTGATTCACCATGAATAAAATAGACAACCATGCGACCAGACCAATCGTATTTGCCTTTAAGATATTCGATCCTTCCTGCCTTCTGCCCTGTACCCGTTTCGGCGTATACATATGGCATACATAGTACAGGATCATATACATCGGTACGATCAAAAGCAGCGCGCTCATATAATATTCAAGTGACAAAACGCCCTCTGCCTTATCACGAAATCCACTTTGGAATTTCACCCACCATGCAAGTATATAAGACAGGATCACTACACATACATCAAGCAGCACATGCAGCCTGTTAAAATGTTTTTGGTTCTCTTTGATCAATTCTTCTCACCTATTACCTGTTTCTAGTAAATCATCCCCTGTTTTTCCCATCTTTCTTTATGATACAATACAACAGGAAAAAGGACAACAGGGAATTTATCAAATTTCACGAAATCTTAGAAAAATATTCTTCCACAACTCCAGCTGAATCCGAATATACTGTGGCAGATTCCGTCTGCGAAACGGCACCTTTCTGTCTTTTTTACACAACCGAACCCCTTGTACAAGTCCTTTTGCATAAGCACTTCCCAATCGTTTTCGAATAAAAAATAACTCTTTGATTCCGAATCCCAAAAGAAGAAACGGCATGTTTAGAAGTAATTGGAAAAACGGCATATTTTTATACGCTACATACACACTGTTGCGCGCCGATAATGTAGATTTCCACACATTATAGCGCGATCCTGTCGTTGCACTTCCAACGTGATAGACGCGTGCATTCGGAAAAAAATAATTGGAATATCCATTGATTTTTGCACGATATCCAACATCAATATCCTCTAAATAAGCAAAATGTGTTTCATCAAAATACCCGATTTTTTTAAACAGTTTTCGGCGGTAGATCGCTGCACCCGCACAGGCAGAAAACACTTTTTTTTCTTCGATGTATTTTTCCTGTGATTTTCCTTTCCCGATCGCAAATGCCCAACCAAGTGCACTATACAGATTTCCGGCATCATCCAGCACTTGATGGTCATCGTAACAAAGCATCTTCGCTGACCCGGAAAACGCATCCGGATGTCGTTCCATTCCGGCGATCAACTCTCGCACAAAGGAAGGTTCCGCTTCCGTATCATTGTTGAGTAAAATCACATAATGTGTGACAGCTGCCTGAATTCCAATATTCACCGCCGCAGGAAATCCTTTGTTTTGTTTCAGTGCAATGACCTGCACCCATTCAAATTCTTTTTTCAAGAATTCCACACTTCCATCCGTCGAGCCGTTGTCCACCACGATCACGAAAAAATCGGATATATCCTGCCTCTTTAGGGAATTCAGACAAGGTGCTAGGTATTTTTTCCCATTATAGTTGGGTATGATCACTGTCGCTTTGTGCATCTTTTTCTCCTTCTTTCGTTCTTCCTCGAATTTCACGGATCACATACTGCGGTGTATTGTTGACGCTGATATTCATACGACCGATGTACTCTCCCATCAGTCCGAGCATCATGAGGATCACACCGCCGATCACCAGCTGCACCACGATCAACGAAGTCCATCCTGTCACCGGTTCCCCGATGATCAGACGTTTCAGTACGACGATAATGCCGACAAGAAATCCGATACAGGCTGTGAGAGTTCCCACAATGGTCGAAATCCGAAGCGGTTTTACGGAAAACGAGATAAATCCGTTCATCCAGAGATTCAGACATTTCGCCAGCGTGAAGTTCGAAACTCCCTCCTCCCGTTCTCTGTGTTCAATGTAGACATTTGTCATTCGGTTTGTTGTTCGAAGCATCAGCCCCCAGATATACGGATTGGAATTTTTATCCGTCAACATCTGCTCGACAACAAAACGGTCCATAACAAAGTAGCTACACAGTCTTAGGTCTTTTGGTTTTCCAAGCAGTGCATCCGCCATAAGATCATTCAGGCGGCTGCCGAAATTTTTAAACCAGCTGTGTTTTTTCACATGATATTTTCCAAATACCACATCCCAGCCTTCTTCGATCTTATCCAGTAACTTCCATGCCTCCGACGCCGGATTTTGTCCGTCGTCGTCCAACGATACGATATATTCTCCTTTTGCGATGGAATATCCCGCCATCAAAGCACTGTCCTGTCCGAAATTTTTCGCCAGATCCACTGCGACCACATGCGGATTTTCTTTCTCCAGTGCAAAAATTGTTTCCTTTGTATGATCTTTCGGCGATGCATCATTTACCAAAATGATTTCATAGGCATATCGATCATTTCCCTGAAATTCCTTTTCAATCTCTGCCACTACATGACCGATCGTGTGTTCTGAATTATAACAGGGAATCACAAATGAAATCTGTTTCATCCTGCTTGTCCTTTCTACTTTTCATGTTTATGAATGTACAGCCAGCTATCCCTGTAATCTTCCCGCTGTTTTTCATCCATATCACAAAATTTTTCATAACTGATCTTTGCTGGTGTCATCTGTGAATTGCCACATTTAAAACACTCCACTTCTTTTCTTCTTGAAACTGCCCGCATCCAGCCGCACTCCGGGCAAATATATACTTTCATCATATGCCATGCTCCGTATTAATATATTTTCCATTTAACGCCAATCCGATACGATATGCTTTCTGTTTGGCATCGTTTAGTGAAATCTTACAGCGAAATCCTGCATTCTGTCCTTTTTTTCCATACAATTCTGCCAGATCCGCACGCGATACGATCTGTGCCTGAAATGCCGTCGCATTCCCTTTTCGATCCCGCAGGACCACGATCGGATTTTGTTCTTCTTTTCGTTTTGCGGCTGCGTCAAATACCCAGCCGGTAACGAGGATAAAACGGTCTGTCTTTTTTACTGCATCGATCGCATATCGTAACGACCTCTTGCCGGATACCATGCCGTCCAGTGTAAAATCTGCGATCGCATTCTGAATCACGGATACTCCACTCATGTTATAGGAGAAATCCCCACGATCCTGCACCAGATTCGGGTTATAACAAGGGTCATATCCTACGAAATTCGGATGCAGTTCATACAAATGCGCTGCCTCTCGCTGCAGGCGTGCTGCTTTCTCTGGCGCAATATCTAATCCTCGCGTCACGGACTCGTAGTGATACAGGGTCACATCGTTTCGAAGGACGTTGAAATAGCCATGTTCCACCAGCTTAAAGCAAAGATCCACATCATTGTAGGAAATTGGCAATGTTTCCTCAAATCCTCCGATCTCCCGGAATTTTTCTGCATCCACCATCAGACACGCCCCTGTTACGATCGTATAATTATAATCGAGAATATTGCGTCCCCAATATAAATTCAGCGAATCATCATACTTATGGAATGCATGTCCTGGTCCGATCTCATAATTGACAACACCGGCATGCTGAATCAGATTCGAATCCGGATATAACAGTTTTGCTCCCACTGCTCCGGTGTGCGTCTGTCCTGCCTGTCCTGCCATCCGCTGCAGCCACTGAGGTTCCGTCACACGAATATCATCATTTAAAAACAAAAGCAGTTCACCCTTTGCATGGGATGCCCCGGTATTACACATTTTAGAAAAATTAAATTCCTGTTTTTCATAGTAATACGCTCCGTTATATTTCCGTATCAACGCTTCATATTTCTCACGGTTCTCCACACTGCTGCCATTATCTACAACGATCAACTCATAATTTCTGTATTCGCTTTGCTCCTCGATCGATGTCAAACACTGCGACAGCATTTCGTAATTATCTTTACTTGGAATAATGATACTGATCAACGGATTCTCCACCGGATCATATACCACACGGTACTGCTGCACCTCTTTGATACATTCTAGTTTTGCCGATATTCCCCGTCTCTGCATGGCATCTTTTTTCGCCTGGATCGTCGACTCTACAATATACGGTTTCGCCGTCAGATCATTCGCCGTAGATTCTTTTCGCATCCGCCAGTGATACAAAATTTTCGGCACATGTCCGATCTCTTTTGTCTGCTCCATCACACGCAGCACCAGATCGTAATCCTGCGATCCTTCATATCCGACCCGCATTCCTCCGATCTGATCGATCAGTGACTTCCGATACATCGAAAAATGACAGGTATACATATAGGACATGAATGTATCCGGTGACCAGTCCGGTTTGAAAAATGGATCCCGACGTTCTTTTCCGTCTTCGCTGATTTTATCTTCATCCGAATAAATAAAATCATAGTTTGGATTTTCATTCAGCTTCTCTGCCATTGCAAACAACGCATTCGGTGCCAGCAGATCATCACAGTCAAGCAATGCGACAAATTCACCTTCTGCAGCAGCAAATCCATCGTTAGTCGCACGTGAGATATGCCCGTTTTCTTCCCGATAGATTACTTTGATCTTTGGCATATTCTCGTATGTTTTCAAGGTACGGCGCACGTTTTCCATCGTTGATTTATCATCTACAAGAATCAGTTCCCAATTTTTATAGGTCTGTGTGCGCACAGACTGGATCATCGCATTCAACATATCATCTGCAACATTATAGACCGGAACGACAACGGAAATTAGCGGTTCATACTCCAATGGATGTGTCTCATATAAATCGGTCTCATTCTTTTTCATCCACATCACATACATGGCATTGTCCCCGTATTTGCTCATCTCAAGCGCATATTTCACAGCAGACGGGCCTGCATGTTTTAGAATGGATGCCGCATGATATACACGCTTTGGCAATACTTTTTTTGCAGTTTCTTTACAGTTTTCTTCTGCTGCGTGCGTCACATTCTTTACAACACCACCGGCTTTTTTTCCAACCTCACGGACCGCAACTGTCGGATGCTTGAGCGCTGTCTCATATTTTACCACCTGTGCATGTTCCCGCTGTACACTTTCAAGTGCCTCCTGTAGTGCCTGATGCTCGTCCTCTTTTTCTTTCACAAAATGTTGCCATGTCATACCGGTTTTTCCGTACTGCGCCAGATACATATATTCCCGGTCTTTTCCATGAACATGCTGCTGAAAGAGATCATCCATTGTGCGGTAGACATCATAAAGTTCTGACGAAATGCCGCATTCCTCCAGCAGTTTTTTCTCGGAAATGACCGTTTCCAGTACCTCGCGATTTTTATTGTAAAAGTAATAGACGGTCCGAAACCGCATGAATTCTTCCGGAAGTGGGAATTCAAACACCCATTCATAGTCCAGACAGTACCATTTTCCGTCTGAGATCACATAATTATCAAAGATCGTATCAAGATTTGCAATTTTTACGGCAGGCTTTCCGATCAGCCTTTCATCCGCCGTTTTAAAGATCTCGCAAAACGCTTTTGTCTCTTCAAACGGCTGCATACTGTCCTGCTGAAACTGAAAGATTATCTGCAGAAACTGATTCAGATTTTTCAAAAGTTTTGGAGCATCTGTCAGATCCGCTTCTAACAGACCAGATACGCTCTCCCCTTCCACAAACGGGAAACGCACCGCCTTCTTATGCATGGTCGGCGCCAGAAACTGCACACACTCATACGTATCCCGCAGTTTCTCATACCGTCCCAAAAAAGCCTGGATATGAGTTTCTGCCTCTGGAGAAAGCGGACACTTCTCGGCATAATCCACGCCGTCTTCCTCGTAAATGATCGTGCTGATCTGATATTGCGGTACACGTTCTCGATTATACTTTGCAAATTTTACTTTTCTCATATACTGCCTCCCTTCCTATTTGCTGCTGATTACAAGAAATGAATTGGCAAACATCGGAAACAGCCCGTCCTCACAGATTCCGCCAAATGCCTGCGCTTCATTGAAAAACATATATCTGTCACGGTCATATGCCACCGACAAGGCTCTCAGATCTCCAGGCTTCGGCAGATAGCTGTCTGAAAAAATCTGTGTCGGCAGTTTATAATCCGGCATCGGATAATAGAATTCATTAGTCCGAAATCCCACCTGCCGCAGCATATCCTCCAGCACATTTCGAGAAAACGTACGGACACGCTCCACATTGTGATAATTTTCGATTCCGTCAAACAATTCACCCGTATGGTCTTCTCTTGCACCCGCAAAATACTTCAAGCCGTATTTATTCTCGATTGCAATAAAAAGTTTTCCGCCCGGTTTTAAAAATGCCTGTGCTTTTTTCAACATATCCAGAAATGGATTTTTTGAATTCACATAACAGATAGAATATTCAAAAACACCGATAAGTGTCACATAATCGAATTTCTGATCCAGCTTGATATCTTCGAAGTTTCCGACATAAATTTCGAGATTGTCGCAATCCTCATTTCGCGTTGCATTGATCGTAGAACGCTTTTTCGACAGATCAATGGCTGTGACATGTTTTGTCTTTCTACAGAAAAGACCGGTCAGTGCACCACAACCCGCTCCGATTTCCAATAATGTCCCGTCCGGATCAAAGTCATACCAATCCAGCAGATTTTCTCTCATATTCGATAAATGATACAAATGCGGCCAGGAATTTCCTTCCCTCAGCATTTTCGGAATGTCTTCTTTGTGCTGTGCCGCCTCTAACAATTCATCTTCGACCTCTCCGTCACTGTAGAGATCCGTTCCACTGTAATAGGTCAGGTTTAATTTTTCTTCTATCATCGGCTGCTCCTTTCTCCCTTAACATTTTGTAATCTCTACCTGCGAATCCAGATCAAAGAAACCTACCGTATCCTGCTGTGAGATCACGGTCAGATTCGTGATATCGTATAACCGGTCATACACCGTAAACTCCCCGTCTACATAGCCGGTACATCCAAACGAGACCAGATACTCTCCGCCCTGCATCATCGCTTTCTGGGAAAAAGAAATCTCGTAGGATTCCCCTTTTTTCGCAAGTTCTAAATCTTTGCGTTCAAACATTGTATTTGTCCCGGTCACATCTTGTCCGCGAACATTTTTGATCGTAAAGGCAAAAATCGGATTTTCGACATCCTCAGCCACTTCCACCCGCATTTTGACCGTAAACGATGACTTTTTCATGATCAGATTCGTGATCCGATCTGTCTCATCAAAAATTCCAAAATCAACAATCGAAATCTTCTGCGTTCCGTAGGTATCGTTTTCTTCATTTATACGAAGCTGATCTTTCCAGTAAGTCCCCGGCTTTCGGATTTCTTCTGCCTGAGGCTCTGTTTCTTTTGCTTCATCCTCATTTTCATCATACTGATTGACCAGGATCTTTTTATAGATATCCACCATTTCTTTCGGATTTCCTTCTTTGATCTTTGTTCCATGATTTAACACGATCGCGCGATCACAATATTTCACCATTGCACTCATATCGTGCGTCACTAAAAGGATCGTCGTACCGTTTTGTTTGATCTCATTCATCTTTTGAAAACACTTCGATTGAAAATAGATATCCCCCACAGACAACGCTTCATCAACGATCAGAATATCCGGCTCCACATTGATCGCAACCGCAAAAGCCAATCGTGCAAACATACCGCTCGAATACGTTTTCACCGGCTGATTGATATAATCCCCGATTCCTGCAAACTCTGTGATCGCCCCCACGCGTTCATCCATCTGCTCTTTGGTATATCCCATCATCGAACCGTTCAGGTAGATATTCTGTATTCCGGTATATTCCTGGTTAAATCCGGCGCCAAGCTCTAAAAGCGCTGAGATTTTTCCTTTTACATTTACTTCGCCACTGCTCTGCGTAAGGACGCCGGTAATGATTTTTAATAATGTCGACTTTCCAGCCCCATTTGTTCCGATCAGACCAACTGTTTCCCCTTTATATACATCAAATGAGACATCCTGAAGCGCATAGTATTCTTCATAATTCTGCTTACGCGTCAGGCGCAGTGCATCCTTCAGTCGTTCCATCGGGCTTGTGTATAGCTTGTATATCTTTGTAACATTTTTTATCTGTATCACTTTTTCTTCCATTTTTCCACTCTCCATGTATTACAGGACATCTGCAAAATGCGGCCGCAGTCTCTGAAAGATCGTTGTTCCAATCAAAAACAGCAGGCCGGTGACCGTCCAGAAATATAGCGTCAAATCCATGTGCTCCCAGAATCCGACATGATGCAGCAAAGAATCCTTATATCCGTTTGTGACATAATACATCGGATTCAGATGAAAGATCCAGCGGATCGATTCCGGCATCAGGCTGTCATCCCACATGATCGGTGTCACCCACATAAATACCTGCATAAAAATGTTAATGATCTGCGTCAGATCACGGAAAAATAATACGATGGCACTTGTGGCATAGACGAGTGCGATCACAAATGCCCACATACAGATCAGATAGTATGGCAGCTGCAGCAAATACAGACTCGGTCCGTATCCCATACACGCACAGATAACAAAGGATACCAGTAAAAAGAAAAAGTGAATAAAGGAAGCTGAAATCACTTTTACAACCGGTAAGATATCAATCTTGAACACGACTTTCTTTACTAAATATGAATACTCCAACAAGGCATTTGTTCCGCTCGTCAACGCTTCCGAAAATACAAACCATGGAACCAGACCCCCGATCAGGTTCAGTACAAACGGGATTCCATCCACACTCTTTGCAGGACGAAACGGCGTCTGCGTAAATACAAACCAATACATCAAGATCGTGACGATCGGCTGTACGAATGCCCACAAGATTCCAAAATACGAACCGGCAAACCGCGTCTTAAAATCATTTTTCGATAAATTCCAAATGAGTGTTCTACTTTTCCACAATTCCATCGGGGTATGCAAAACCCGATCAGCTTTCGCTACCAGAATTCCCCCGGCAATATTAAACAACACCAGCAGCAGTTTCGATGGATGCGTAAATATGCAGATTGCAAGGTCCAACAAAATCAACAGTGCCGCCATTGCGATTCTTCGCTTATTCAACTTTCTTTTCCTCCTTTAAGCGTCCGTTACAAAATCTCTTGTATTATACACCGATTTGGGTAAAAAAACCATCTTTATTTTTTCTGTAATCCCCAAGGCATATAATTTGCCGGCATTGTAGATAACGCTTCGTTATAATATGCATCGCCTTTTTGGATTTCTGTCTTCCATTTCGTAAGAAATTTGCTTCTGTGTTCACAAAAGTCTGCATATTCTTTTTTGATTTCTGTTTTTTTCAGATTCGGCGGACAGGAACGTCTTGATGCATAGACTTCCCACTGTTCTTCCTGTTCCATATGTTTTCCGGAAATTTTTGCCGTTACTGCTGGTTGATAGACCACCTGATATCCTGCCTGCTGCAAGCGCAGACAGAGATCATACAGCGCGTAGCAGCCTTGGAATTCTGTGGTAAAACCACCGACTTTCTGCAATGCCTCCTTTGACACCACGTAACAACCATTGCCGATCAGACTCACATTCTGACAGGTCACCGCTCGGGAAAACAAACCTTTAAATCCTTTCTGCAGACCGGCATAAATTGGAACCGGACCATATTTTTTATCCAATGTCACAGCCGCATGCAATAATTTTTTATCCTCTTTCACCACACGGCATCCGACAATGCCCACTCCCGAACACTGCGCCGTTGCCAAAAGGATCTCTGCCCAGTCTGCCTCCTGTGGCTGAACATTCGATGCGCAAATGACAAAATAGTCCGCTGTCTGTTTTTCTACACGCTCACCAAGCAGTGCGTGACGTGCCATCTCCGGCGTCAAATAGGACACGGTTGGCTCTCCCTGTTTTTTATAACTGGTCTGATAAAAGCCAAGATCGTTTGTCAATGTCACCTCCGCCTGCATGTTCTGCCGTTTCAAGTGTGCTTCGATGGCACGTTTCCCTGCATCATACGCATACTGCTTACTGGATGTATTGACAGCCGTAGATGCCTGATGCATCCGCCAGTGATACAAGATTTTCGGAATATGACAGGTTTCTTTTGCCCGCTCCACACAACGCAGAATAAAATCATAATCCTGTGCTCCGTCATACTGCGCGTCAAATCCTCCGATTTCTTTCGCCAACGCTGTCTCCACAACGAAGAAATGACAGATATAATTATTCGCGCGCAGTAAAAACCAGTTCAGATCCGGTTTTAAATGCGGCTGCACGTGTGCACCGGTTTCATCAATGACTTTGTCTTCATCGCTGTAAAAAACCTGTGCATCCGGATGTGACTGATACATCTGTACCACTTCAAACAATGCATTCGGGGCCAAACAGTCATCATGATCCAAAAATCCGACGAATTCTCCCTTTGCCAGCGCAAGACCTGCATTTGTATTCTCTGCAATCCCTTTATTTTCTCCTAATTTTTGATAGGTGATGCGCATCTCGTTGGCATACTGTCTTTCAATCTGATTTTTTACCTTGTCACTTTCACTTCCATCTGCAATGCACAACTGCCAGTTCGGATATGTCTGCGCCATCACCGACTCCAGAAGTTCCTTTAAAAAGCGCTCGTCCGTTTCATACGTCGGAACCACGATGCTGATCGTCGGTTTCTTTTCGAATTCTACACTTTCTTGCGCCTGCAGTTCTTCCTCATTTAACTTTCCGCACTGCTCATACCAGGCAGGATAATCAAAACTGTCTCTATGATCATGTTCTATTTTTTTTAATACCAGTTCCCGAATGCCGTAGCGTTTTAGCATTCCTGTTGTATAACGAATTTTTGCTTTCATATTTCCTTCGCTCTTTTCCATTTCTATAAGAGGTTTTTGCTGATTCTGTGGTGGATTCCAGGCAAGTCTTTCATCCGCAGATGCCGTTTCTACCAAAATTGAATATGGCTGATAAACGATTCTCTCCAGGGAGATTATGCAGTGTGACGGTTCCTCACAGAGGACCAGCCCTTCCTCTAATGCCTTTCGGCTCAATAGTATCCCTTTATCATAAATGGCATCGACATTATGTGCATAAAAATTTCTTCCCATGTATCCGAGTTCCATATAGGACAGCACCGACACACCGTTTTCTTTTATCCATTCACCGTTTGCCGGATTTTTGATCGCGGTCGTCATCCAGGTCATTTCCTGCCGATCGATCACCTTGGCTCCTGTCACAGCTACTCCCGGAAGGGATGCATATTGTACCAACTCCTGAAGCCAGTCTTCGCGCACCGGTTTCATCCCTGCTTCAAACACACCAATGTACGGTTCATTATAAGCCAGAAGCTGTTCTTCCCAGGATAGCTCTTTTTTGCGCTCTGCAATTTCCACTTCATATGATGGATATGCGGTGTGTGTTTCAATTGCCTGTTTCGTGTCAAGGAGCTCCTTTTCATCTGTCTGCTCCTCTTTCAAAAGAAGGATACGCACTGCCGGATACTGTGTCATTTCGTATTCCAGCCGGTACTGTGTCGCACACATGTGCGTACTGTACACCTGCACACTCCTGTTATTTCGCGCCTCTGCATCCTGCACGGCACGTTTTCCCGCATCGATCGCATACGATTTCGCCCGTATATCTTTTGAGACCGACTGCTCGTGTACCCGCCAGAAATACAAAACCTGCGGCACATGACTGACCTTCTTTGCCGCCTCTGTCAATCGCAGCAGAAATTCATGATCCTGACTGCCATTATACGCTTCTTGAAATCCTCCGGTTTCCTCCAACAGACTTTTTTCAAACACCACCAAATGACAGATATAATTCACACTCTTTAATGTCTCCGGCGCGAAATCTGATTTCCGGTGGATGGTTTCTATGTTGGTGATCCGTCCTCCGGAAAATGTCAGCTCATCGGTATAGACCATGCGGCTCTTGTCTTTCTTCATTTTTTTCACGCATGCATACAGTGCACTCGGATGCAGAAGATCGTCATGATCTAACAGTGCAAGGTACGTTCCATTCGCCATATCGATCGCCGCATTCGTATTTCCTGCAATTCCCAGATTCTCCTTTAATTTCTGGTAGTGAATCCGCGTATCCTCCCTTTGCATACTGCGGCAATACATCTCGATTTCCGGTGCATCTTCACTTCCATCTGCCAGACATAATTCCCAATTCTGATACGTCTGCTCCTTGACAGACGCGATCATCTCTTCCAAAAACGGCAGCGGTGTCTGATATAACGGCACCACAATGGATACCATTTTTTCACTGTTTTTACTGTTTTGTCTCTGCTTTTCACGCGTGCTTATACTTGGCATGAGCTTTTCTGCCGCAAAATAGGCACGCTTATGTTTTAAATTCTGCCTGACTGCATACGCCAACTGATGCAGATATCCTGCCTCATCCGTTACTTCTGTATCATACTCCTGAAAACATACGGAAACAAGCTCCCTTAACCGACTTTCTTCTGTCCTATCTTCCTTCATACAACTCTCTTTTCCTTTCTCCTCATACAAAACACTTTCGTTTCTCAAATCCTTCCAAATAGAAACAATAGGCGTAGCGCCACTTCCCCTACTACACGTGTCCGCAGACGCTTCGGATAAAACACTTTTTTCAGCCATCGGACCGGTGTGTTTTTTTCAGTAAATATGTGCAGCAGTTGTTTCTGCTCTTTGCTCAACTGTTTTGAAAACACCTGTGCAAAATATACAAGTGCCTGTTTTTCCTTTTTTGGCTGCTCTCCAAACAGCTCCTCTTTCAAAAAATGTGTCAAAAGACTACCGTTTCCGGCATCTCCCGCTGTCACCGCATCCGGATGACGAATATGTGCCGCACTGCTTCTCGGATCATAAATGACTTTTCCCAGACAGACTGACCCGCGAATCAGCCAGCGGTCATGAAATTCCGGTCCGGGTTTTATCTGCAGCACCAACTCTTGTCTGGCTTTTTCATTGATCACCATTGTAAATCCAGACCCCGGCGTATAATATAATACATCTGACAGCGCCAGCTCTTCTTTTTGTCTGGGAGACTGCCGCAAAAATGTGCCATCCTCTGTCCGATAATCACAGGCAGTGTAATACAAAAGCACTTGATCTTGTGTTTCCTTTTGTAATGCCTGTACTGCCCACTCTACTTTTTGTGGATACCATTCGTCATCCTGATCACAAAAAGCGTAAAAATCCGCCGGCGTACAGCTCTTTAGCAGCTGATAAAAATTTCCGGAACTCCGAAGATTTTTTCCGCCATTTTCTATCAGTACGATCTCACGCTCAAGATGCTTCCTCTGATATTCCCGAATCAGCCCGACTGTCCCATCCGTTGAACCATCATCCCGAATATAAATCGTCATATTTTCATACGTCTGCTGCAGGAGGCTGTCTAACTGCCGTTTCAGATAACGTTCCCCATTGTAAGCCGCCAACAAAATTGCTACCTTTGGTTTTTCTGTCATACATTCTTCCTCGTTTTCTCCGGTTTGATCGCATGCAACTTTTTCACGATCAAACACATCTGGATTACAATCTGAATCAAAAGTGTTCCTGCAAGCGCCAGTACAACGCCCCGCATATCATAGCGTTTCACAAAATACCAGGTGCACCCATAAGCACTGATCACTCCCGCTGCACCGATCACGTATTGTGGTGTGATCGAACGCAGAAGCGTACAAACACTAAACAAGCATGCATTGATCGCGATCAGAATCGAGATTCCCACAACTGGTAAGAACAGGAACACATACTCGCGAATGCTTTCTTTAAATAATACCACAAGAATCGTCTCTAAGATACCTGTTTTTTCCATGATCAACACTGCTGCCAGACAAACGACTGTAAGACCTAACGCTAAAAGTGAAAATCGTTTACAGATATTCATAAACCCTTCATGGTCCTTTTTCTCATATTTTTCAGTCAAAGGAGGAATCAATGGTGCAAACAGTGTCGTTGCCGCTAACTGAATCACAATCGTTGGAGATGCCACAGAGTTATAAATTCCCATCATGGTTTCCCCGAAATATTCCTCTAAATACAGCTTTGGCACATTCAATGAAAGATTATTCAAAAACGCAACCACCGCCAATGGGAAACAGGTCCAAAGCAGCTGCAAAAGCTGTTCTCTTTGAATCTTCGGTTTTCCTGTCCGCACGGACTCTGACAATCCCGCCACTTTTCTTCGATCATAAAAGAAGATCACCGCAAGTGAAAAGACTGTCATCATTGCAACCGCGATCAACAGATTGTGGCTGACCAAAAGCCCAATGATAAAAAAGATCAACGAACCGATACCGCGCAATGTCATAGAAATCCCTGCATAATCCAAACGTTCTTCTTTTTGGTCAATGCCGTAATAGACATCTGCAAACCCTTCTACCACTTTAAACAACATATACACCAGAATCACGCTCGCCTTTTTCATCGAATATCCATGCCAAAGCACCAAAAGAGCGCAGATTAAAAACGATAAAACATTCGTGTACCAGCGTGACCGTATGTACAAATGGTCCGAGTACTGCTCCTTCAAATCCGACACTTGATAGCTTCGCATATTAAACAACCCGATAATCGCCGGTGCTGCCGTCATACTCATGGCTAGTGCAAAAATTCCGCTATCCGCAAATCCCGACAATTTCACCACCACGATCGTCATGAACCACTGGCAGGCATAATACACAAGCGAACCGACGGTATTAAACATCATATTTTCCTGTACACTTCGTTTTTTCTGTTCCATAACGCTCCTCTTTCCTATAACTGCCCGATCAAAAAAATGATGCGGATAAAAATTTCATCGATCATATGCTGTCTAAAATATTTGGGATAACAGACTTTTTTTAATGCTGTCAGAGGATGAAACCCGTCTTTTGTAAACATAGCGATTTCTTTTTGATGCTCCTTAGACAGCTCTGTTCCATGCAGTTTTTCAAACTCCTGAATCTGCAAATGAATCTTATGAAAATAATGGTTTAAGAAAAAGCGTTTAAAACGCCAGATTTGAAATTGAATAAAGTGATGCTCTCCACCACTGACATTTTCTTCATGCCGTCTGTACTTTACGGTCGGTCTCGAATCGTAGACCACCTCTCCTAATCCAGAACAAAGCATATACATCCACCAGTCATGTCCGGTTGATTTCTGTGGCATTTTCTCGATCGTCATCTCGCGTGCCGTGCGGTTAAATACACTGTTAAATCCCAATGACGCACAGTCTACCAATGAATTTCGAAATGATATTTTCGGCTGCTTTGCGTCATGATGATACAAAAAATTCAAATCCCCATCATAGTAATCAAAATTAGAAAAATACAGCACCGGTTTCGTCTCATCGGTCTGCTCTAATTTCTCCACTGCCATTTTCAGTTTGTCCGGAAACCAGACATCATCCTGGTCAGAAAAGGCAAAATAATCCGCATCCCCACAATGCTCGATCAACGTAAAGAAACTTTTTGCAAATCCGAGATTTTTTCCTCGTTCTAAATGAATCTGCCCGCGATCTTCGTATGGAGTAAGCACCTGAAGAGTCCCGTCCGTCGAACCGTCATCCCGCACATAAAGTTCTACATTCGGATACGTCTGCGCTAATATACTGTCAATTTGCTGTGCAATATAAGCTTCCCCATTATATGCAGATAATAAAACCTTTACTTTCTTTTCCATCTTCTGTCTGTTTCCTTTCTATTTCTGAATTTGTGCAAGATATCCCTCTTGATTTTCATATACCCGTGGAAGTGCTTCATAATAGGATTTCTTATGTCTATACATCTCGCTATCCTTCAAAACCAGCACATACTGCGCATTTTTCTTGATCCACTTCAAATTCTTCTTGGATCTCGGCTTGTCATATTTACATCCTTTCAACCGCTGATTAGTGATCGCCTCGTACCACAGAACATCCTCCCACTTTGCAACAACCCCCACTTTTTTCGGATTTTCTTCCAAACAATGTTCATATACATAGTGATAGAGTTCCTGTTTTTCCTCTGAATATCCAGGCGCATTAAATTTTCCTCTTTGAAAACTCCACAAGTCATTCAGCGCCACAGACTTATTCACCGGATCAAACAACTCCACCCTCAACTGGATTTTCGCTTCCAGATTTGTAAACAAAACCAGTACCAGTCCCGCTGTCACAAATCCATAGCAGCCGACCAACGAACGACTCTTTTTTTCCACACAGGCAATTCCATGCATCAACAAAAAGAATACCATCAACCACAACAGATGATAATTTTTATAATAGTAATACGACGATGCCTTTTTCTGCATTCCCATCAAAAACAGACCGCCGATAAAAAGGATCGTGTAGACAAACATATATTTTTCCACACAGTTTTCTTTTTTCTGAAACAATTTCAACCATCCGAACAGCGCAAGTGGTAGAAACGGCAAAAAATTGGAATATAAATCGCGATAACAGGCACCTTCTGCCACAATCTGATTTGCAACGGTCAGATTCTGACTTGTAAAAATACCGGCATATGTATAAAGAAATCCGAAGATACACGGGAGTAAAAATGTTTCCAGACAGATTGCCACCGTTTCTTTCGAAATCAACTGTCTCTTTTTCTGTTGCATCACAAAAATTCCTGTGATCACCGCAAAATAGGTCATCGGCATAAAGAGCACATAACACTGAAAAATACCAAAGCACGCCATGGACAGTAGTAGAATATTCCAGTTTCTGCTATCCATCTCCTGCTTCAGCAGGAAATCCGCCAAAATCAAAACGGTGCATACGACTGTAACCCCAAGTCCAAGATAAACAAACCCATAAATCATACTGAGCAGCGGATATCCAAACATATAGACCACGCTGAGTATCATTGTACACCATTTCAAAAAACGATCTGTTGCAATGGAACGCACAGCAGCATAAAATACCATTCCCGAAAGGATCAGATGATAAATCTCTGTCAGATTAAAAAGTTTATAACTGAAATCCAAACGCACAAGAGGCGCAAACGTCTCGATAAACAGTCCATTTTCCATTGCAGAATAGTACATTCCATTTACTTTCTGCCTTTGAATCACATCCATTGCCGCTTTCAAATGCGCCGCAGGATCAATGGTTTCAAATGTCAGACGAAGGCTCGTACCATGATAGCGCACCACAAATACAAACACCGCACAGGCAGCAAATACGAACAACATCAGAATGTCTACCCATTCAATTGCATACTGCTGCTTTTCTTTTTTCTTTTTTAGGATCTGATACCAGAAAAAAAAGCCCGCAAGCAGATCCAGCATGCCCATCGATAAAATATTTATCGGTATATGAATCAGTTGCATCAGCGCTGCAGCAGCCACATGAAAACAGGTGATCAGCACCAGAATCAGCGCCGCCCATGTCACGATATTCTGTTTTTTTTCTGATTTTCGAATCACAAACGCTCCGGATGCCAGACTCCCCCAGGCGGTCACTGCAAAAATCATGCTCCCAATTGTACTATGCATAAGCTCCTCCTTTTCGTAACAACCACTGTATGCCGAAAAGTTTTCCCTTACAGTTCCTTTCCCTTTGGCTTCGTTCGTTCAATGTCCTGCAGACGCATCTCAAACTCCTGCTTACTCTTCTGCGAAATGCTTCGCAAGATCATTCCAGCAAAAAAAGACTGCACCGCCGCAAGCATCACAAATCCACAGACAAACAACGTTGGGAAATTAGGCACCAGACCCGTTTGCGTATATACTTTTAATACTGGTATTAAAAAAATAATCGAAATGGTTGCCAAAATAGCTGCTACAATTCCAAAAAACTGCATCGGCTTATAATTCTTATACAATCTTCCGATCATATGCAATACCTTAAAACCATCTGAGTATGTATTCAGCTTTGATACACTCCCAACCGGTCTGTCCCGATAATCGATCACAACATTTTCTACAGCCATATTTTTATCCACTGCATGAATGCTCATCTCCGTCTCAATTTCAAACCCTCTGGATAGAACCGGAAATGATTTTACAAACTGATAACTGAAAGCCCGGTATCCGGTCATGATGTCCTTGATATCGGCATCAAATAAAAGATTGATGCTTTTTCTTACGATCGTGTTTCCGAAATTGTGAAACGGACGCTTATTTTCTGTAAAATAAGTAGAAGAAAGACGGTCCCCAACCACCATATCAACATTATTTTTTAATACTTTTTCAATCATCTCGGGTGCATTTTCTGCCGGATATGTATCGTCTCCGTCCGTCATGATATAACACTCTGCATCGACTTCACGAAACATCCGCCGAATGACATTTCCTTTTCCCTGCTGATGTTCATAGCGCACAACTGCACCCGCTTTTTTTGCAATTTCGTCTGTTCCATCTGTAGAATTATTATCATACACATAGATGACTGCTTCCGGTAAGACACGTTTAAAATCTTTGACTACTTTTTCAATGGTTTTGCTCTCGTTATAACACGGAATCAGAACTGCTATCTTGTCCATTTTTACTCCTTTCCCGATCGATGCTGCTTTACTGATCATCAGCATCGAAACGGTAAATTTTATATTCCTCTATACTTGTCAGATATTGAAATTGATTTTTCTTCAACTCGGCATCTAAACGTTCATCTGCCGCATATACCAGATAATTACATTTTTTTCTTTTGGCTGCTTTTGCCAGTTTTTTACAATTGATCGGATCTGTATTTAATATCTTATAGATTCGATTCTTTGCACCTCGCGCCGCATCTCTACCAAACGCCTGTTTGATCTTTCCATCATATTGTCGTGTATAACACATCAACCCCGGACTCATGATCGCGCGAATTTCCGTCAGATCATTCTCTTTTGCATCCGCTTCAAGATAATTGCAGACAGAAACTACCGTATTTGGTAATTGCATATGATTTTGACTTTTTTGAAAGTTACTCTCCTGAAATAAGTTCGTCCCCCCAACCATGACCAGTCCGATCACTGCTATCAATGCAACCCCTTTTTTCCACTTTTTGTCAATTTTCTCAATCGTTTTTGCACCTACATACGCCAAAATAATGGAAACTGGCAAAAGCCATAGCATTCTCCAATATACTTCTTTTCCTACGCAATATTTCATAATGATATTTGCCGTGAGCGGACACCCCGCCAGAATTACAAACAAAAAAACGTATTTTCCAAATGCATGTCCTATTTTATTTTCTTCTTTTGAGGATTTTAAAAATAACAGAATGCAACAGCCCCAGAACAAAATAAGATGCACCTCATTTTCTCCCTGATAAGCCAGATACATATCCTGTACTGTTTTCCATACTTCTCTCATGATTCCTCCGTTATCGAATGCACAAATATACAACCGCCAAGATTGCGTTTGGTAAGCACGTAAGCAGCATACCTGCCATTGGTTTTACGCGATGCGTCTCCCAAAGATATACCATCCCGCATAATCCCATCGCAATTGCTCCCAGCATGATTCCCATTGATGATACAAGGCAGCAAGACAGCATTAATAATACCAGTACCACATAGTCCATCCATTCTTCTTTTTTCTTTAACAAGCGAAATGCATAATACAACACCGCCGGCAAAAGAAGGGATGCTAATACCGCTTTTCCCTGCCAGCTTCTAAAGAATAAAAACGCACCCTGTGTATAGATCGAATAACCGGAATATTGCAGGATCACACCGGCCAGAATTAAGAAATACCCAATCGTTTTTTTATTTTGAAATAAGAGCGTCCCCAAAAGATATAGCATGCAATATACCAAAAATAACATCCATATCGGATAAATGGTATGCGCCAATGTCACAGGTTTGATCCCAATTGCCACACTAAGTACCGCCATATACAACGGAAACGGTGACAACACATAACGGGATGGGAAAGAGGCATATGCCTCCCCTGTATAAGGATTAAATTGCATCAAAGAATCTGTCGTAACTGCTGTTTCTGCCGTTGCCACATAAAATGCATCATCATCATCCGAATGCATGGTCTGTATCCCATATCCAGTCTGTCCCAAAAATAACAGGATAACAAGCCACATCACAACACCGCTTTTCCCAAAACCTACAATTGCATTTCTCAGCACGTTCCAAATTCTTTTTCGATTCCAAATACAGGATATCACACAAAGCAGAGCGATCAAAATCCCGTATGTCCACAAAAGTCCATGCAGACTCCATTTCAAATATATACCGAAAAGTGCAAGAATTTCAAACACTCCCCATAAAACCAATTGACCACTCAAATACTGCCATGCCAGACTTTCTTCCTTCTCTTTATACATATTGCTGCATAGCAAGCCCAGCAAATACGGAGCAATGACAAACACTACTGCCAGTGCGATCCATTTTTGTATCATATCTTAAACCTCTTTCTGTTCTACTCCAACTGTTTATTCCGCCTGCCACTGTCCCAAATTATTTACAATCGTATCGCTCAACGCCTGTACCTGCGTTGAAACAGTATAGCTTTCCTCGTTATACAGGAATTTATGCAATTCTGCCACATTGTTGTCCAGATTTACCGGAATCACGATGTAATCTTTTGCGGCATCCGATGCTTTTTCAAACGGGAATCCCGTATTATCTCCCATGCTGTATGAAGCGATATGCGATGCAAGGGAAAGAATCTCTTTGTTGCTCAGACTTGTCGAGATCATCGGAAAGACTTCATCGATGATCTTATTCAAGGTCATCACATTTGTTGATTTGGCTTTTTCAAAAATCTGATTCACAACGATACGCTGACGCTCCGTTCGTTTGTAATCCCAGCCCGCTGTATAACGAATTCGTGCGTAAGATGTTGCCTGTACGCCATCTAACGTCTGCGGTCCGGCTGACGGATAAGTCGTCTGCACACCAGTCTGTTCGGAGATTTCGTCGATATATCCCTGTGTCAGGCGCGCTTCTTCTTCTGTCAGATCAATGTCCACACCGCCAAGCAGATCAATTGTTTTTACAAGCGCATTCCAATCCACAGCCACATAACCTGCGATATCCAGATCCAGATTTCGGTTCAGCATATTGATCGCCTGCTGCGGACCACCCTTCTGATAAGCCGCATTGCATTTTGAAAACGTGTCATTTCCAACATCCAGATAGGTATCTCTATATACACTTGCCAATTTGATCTCTTTAGTCTTATTATTAATACTTGCAAGAATGATCGTATCACTGTTTCCGGATTCAAAATTTCCATTGGAACGATTATCTAGTCCAAATAATGCGAGCGTTGTATACCCACTCAGCTTTTCGATCGTTCCGGCACTTAAATCGTTTGTCTCCAAGTTATCCAGTTTGATCCTATCGACTTTTGAGAGTTTCGATGCCGCAAATGCAATTACTGCAAGAATGATCAGGGAAATGACCAACAGAATGGTCCGAACCACCCGTTTCCTTTTTTTCTTTTTCGCACCCATTTGGCGAAATCCGCTATCCCTCTGCGCATTTCTTCCTTTTTGATTTTGAGGTGGTAAATTTTGCGGCGACCTGCGACTTGGCTCCTGTGACCGTCTATTTTGCTCTGCTCTCCCCTGCTGCTGAATCTGTTTTCTTCGATCGTATTGCTTCTCTTCTAAATTCGTCTGCTCCATGATCAACTGTTCAAAATCGATTTCGTCATCTTCAAATGACATATGATTTTTTTCTTTTCCAGTCATATTTTATCTCCTCACTCTCATCCTCTATATTTCTGTACCCCATTTAACGCATAATGAACCAAATAGCGCAGCGATCGCACGCGTCCAAGTCCGATATACCGATACACACCATATTGCATTTTTACAGATTTAAATTTGTTTCTGGATTTTCCATCTTTACTTAATCGTGATTTTAACAACGGCTTGTCTATCCCAACCGCTGTTTTATATTTTTTTAAAACAGAAAGCCATAAGATATAATCTTCGTGTAACTCATCATGGCACATATAAAATTCTCTCGCAACTTCTGTTTTTAAAAGCACTGAGGAACAGGGAATGTAATTCGTTTCCAAAAGCATCGAATATGTAATCCGCTCCGGAACCGGAATCTCTTTGTACTGCGGCGAGCCATCCTCATTCATCAATTCCCGTCCGGTACAGATGAGCACACTATCCGGATGCTTTTTTGCATATTTCATCTGAACCTCAAGCTTTTCTTCACTCCACCAGTCATCTGCATCTAAAAATGCCACATAAGCCCCGCGTGCTCTTCGGATTCCGACATTTCGTGCCTCTGCAACACCGCTGTTCTTTTCCTGTTTGATGTAGATGATCTGGCATTCTTCTGTCTCTTCTTCGGCTTTTGCAGCCAGCACCTGTGCCTCAGTCTGATCCGTTGACCCATCATCTATGATCAATAATTCCCGCCCGATTTTTCCGCTCTGATGACAGACCGAAGTGATCGCCTGGCGGATAAACTTTTGGGCATTATATGCCGGCATAATCACACTGACTTTAATTTCCACCCTTTTCTCCTTCTTCCTTTTTCAATGCAGTCGTCTGGTTATCGTCAACCCCTTCTGATTTATCTTTCTGGAATAGGATTTTGACCGTTAAAAGAATCAATTTGATATCCAGCCATACAGAATAATTTTCAATGTAGGTCAGATCCAGTTTCAGCTTGTCGTATGGTACCGTATGATAATTTCCGTACACTTGTGCATATCCGGTCAGACCAGCTTTCATTTTCAGCCGATACCGAAATTCTGGAATCACTTTTTCGTACTGCTGATAGATTTCTTCCCTCTCCGGGCGCGGTCCTACAAAAGACATATCCCCTTTTAAAATATTAAACAACTGTGGCAGCTCGTCCACATGCAGCCTGCGGATGACCTTTCCAACCGGTGTAATGCGGTCATCATGTTTTGCCGCCAGACGAGCACCATACTTTTCCGAATCGACGACCATGCTGCGAAATTTATAAATCTGAAACACTTCTCCGTTTTTTGTCACACGCTCCTGACTATAAAATACAGGTCCATGATCGTACAACTTAATCGCAATCGCTATGATCAACATAAATGGAGAGGCAAGAATACAGCCGATCAGAGAAATCACAATATCCATACAACGCTTCACAAACGTTTGACTGACTGTCAGACCACGATTACGAAACAGCATCAATGGCGTATCAAACAATTCGATATTGGTCGAACTTGTGATCATGATATCCGAAATCTTCGGTACACAATAACAACGGATCCCTCTTTTAAAACAATATTTCAAAAATAAGTTTCGCTCGTGCGACGGGATATCTCCGATCATCACACACTCTGCTTCTTTGATCTTATTCAAAACGTTCTGTGTTCCCTCGTTGATATGCACGGTTTCCTTGATGCTGTATTTGTCTCCGCGTGTATTCAATTTTCGAATCAATGCCTTTGGACTGATATCCCCATGGATCAAGAGCATCTGATGTGGCGGATACAACTTCGCATACACCCACCGGGTAAAAATGATCCAAAGAATTCCAACAATGAGATCTGCAACTGTAAGTTTTGCCATCGGCCATATATTTTCTGTAAACGCCCACTTTCCAATCAGGCTGACCTGCAGATACGTCACTCCATTTGTACAAACAATCGCTAAAATTTGCGAATACAGCACGTCTAAATTTCGCAGATATCCGACTTTAAATGCACCTGTTACTTTTGAAAACAAAAAAGTAAACAGACAGTAGATTGCAATGACCGCCCAGTTACCACGCCGATAATAGTGAATCTCCATCATCGGCTCTAATACCCGATACCATAGCCATGCAAACATCGCCGTTTGTGCAGCAACCAATACAATGGTCGACCAGAACATAAATATTCGTTTATAGGTTTCCCTTTTCTTATTATTCATCTTTTTTCTTTTTACTCCTTGCTTCAGTTTCTTGCTTTCCTATCATACCACTATCTGCACGTTTATAGAAGATTTTTTTCTAATTTTTCTTTTTCCTAGTAACAATATCCCATAAGCATCGTCACGCTATACCCGAGCATCAATGTTTCCACTCCCAGAACTTTATTTGCAAAATATGGAATCCGATTCTCTACTTTCGGACTGGAAAGCGCAAAAAACGGCAAGAATAAAATTGGAATAAAATACCGCCCTTGAATTCCTTCCACCACAGATGCACCCACCGGATTAATTCTTCCATCTCCCACATAAAGTGCCAAAAGAAGCATACCGCTGATCAGGAAAAACGTCGTGACCATACATGCCGTATGGCTGCTTTTTGGATTCTGTCGTACACGGTCCGGCGCAAGAGCCGCAGTTACAACCAAAAGGATCGGAACCAAAAAGACTAGAATCCCAAGTGGATAATTCATCCATCCATACGTTGCCAGTCCTTCTATCCAAAGAACCAGTTTTTTATCCAGTGTTTTGATCAAGACAGTAACAAAAAAGAACGGCTTTTCTTTCAGAGCCATAATCTGTGACTGACCAAGTGCATTGACCGCCTGTGTTTGGGAAACTGAGTTTGTCAGCCCCATACTGACCAGTGCTACTGCAATCGCCACCGGAATCAGTGCAATCGTAAATTTTTTCCAATAATTCTTTCGTGTCTGAAACCGTTCTTTTGGAATCAAAAATACCAATAATCCCAAAATGGCATAAACATATTTGCACAAAAACACGATTGCCAATAAAATTCCAAGTGTCAGTGCTTCTTTCGTTCCAAGTTCTTTTTTCTTCGTACTATATGCATAAGACAAACAGGTCGCAATGAATAACATACAAAAACCATTCAATAATGCATCCGGTGAGAAAGAAGCAGCCTGATAAACCGAAATTGGCATCAATGCGATCACCACCATCAGTGTTTTTGCACATGGAAGCTTTTTCACCGCAAAAAACACCAGCGCTGCATAGCATAAAAGATTCAACACTCTTGCCAAAACCATCGTCAGATACGCAGAAATTCCAAGATTTCTTCCGATCCAAAGTCCCAATGCCTGCGGCAGATAAAACAAGGAATTTACTCCTCCTTGATACGAGATGACTTTTGCCTCTTTTGAAAATGACTCCTGTGTCTGTCTCTGATACGCAAAGGATCCATAGCAGCTTTTTGGGCTGATCACCCTTTCCAAACGCAGAGTATCAAAATTCTCAGGCAAAGCAATTTCGTCTGCCTGATGCGTCAGCTGCATAAATGGAGACAACACGTTTCCATACGAAACATCCATACTCCTCATAAGGTGATCATACCCATCGCACTCCTGGCTAGCCGGATTACTCATTGCCAAAAGTACCCCAGCCGAAAGTACAACAACAAGAAACACCCGTTCAATCTGAGTCCGCTTTTTCCAAAAAAATAGAATACATCCGCCAAGAAACACCGCTCCCGTCATCAGGTAGAAACACGTATATTTTTCTGACATTGCATATGTGATATCCATGCGAAGCTGTTGATCTGTCCCGGTAATCTTTGTCGTATAGGCATTTTCATACACATCTTTAGGCTGTGTAAAAAAAACAATCTGGCTCTTTTTTTCCAGTTTTTCTATACAAAGACGAAACAGCTTCTTTTCTCCCGGCGCTTCTGCCCCCTCTTTTGTGTGCAATGGTACAGAGACACTCTGCTTTTCCTTCCCAGCCGGAACCTCCACTGTCTGCTGGCTGACGCAGCTTTGATCTTCGCGCAAGATCTTTACCTTTATTTTTTCTGGTGTTTTTCCTTTATTCTGTACCATAAAATCCAGATAATCCACATCAGCAACCCACCGCACCTGTTGCTCGATTTTTCCTTTTTGCAGAGCAATTTTTGTAACTGGAGCCGATGTATCGTTTAGAGACACTTTCCCGTCAAACTGATATGTGTAACGTTGCGCACAAAACCAGAGGAGCAAAAATCCTAACACAATATAAATCCCCACTTTTTCCGCCGTAAACCAAGTTTTGAGAATGCTGTCTATCTGTTTCATACCGAGTCCTTTCCAAGCATGTTCTGCTCTTTTAGCTTCTCCAATTCTTCACGATTTTTTCTTTCGTATATCCGCTCACAAGCTGATTCCATTTTTTCTTTTTTCCGATGACCCCAAGATACTTTTTCGTATATTTTTCTGCATAATTGGTATCCATATATTTAAACACAGAATAGGCACCTCTTCCTTTGATCCCGAAACAGAATCCTGCATCTCCAGGCTCATCTACAAAACTTCGGATGATAAAAGCATCGATCATCTTGTCACAGGCCGCTATATTATAGGCATAAGCAAGAGCTGCTGCCTGCTTTTTCTTACTGCGTCTGGAATCAAAACCGATTTCAGAAATAATGATACTTTTATTTCCATGAACACGTTTGACGTACTTTGTAAAAACCTTTAGATTTTTCATTGTAATATACCCGGTTTTTTCATTATTCTGTACAAGGTCCGGCCGCCGGTAATAACTCACCGGGTCCCAGAATCCGGGATAATCGATGCGCACGGAATACGGATGAATGGCAATGTCCCATGCAACATCCTTTTGTACGGATTTTATATATTTTGCAAACCGCTCTAAAAACGCCTTAGATGTCATTCCGCATGTCTCATTTTTCTTTCTGTTCCAAATGGAATCCACGCAAGTGTATACTTTTGATACTGATTTTACACTTTTTACTGCATTATACAGACAGCGGAACGCAAACGCATAACGGCTGACAAATTGCGCATCGGTCAAACTTCCCCGATAGCACCATACATCGCAGGAATTCAGCTCATTTCCCAAAATCCAGTTTGAAACATAACAGTC
Organism: Lachnospiraceae bacterium; assembly: GCA_051880395.1. Taxonomy (GTDB): domain Bacteria; phylum Bacillota; class Clostridia; order Lachnospirales; family Lachnospiraceae; genus JBJENW01. Next base: position 69,716 of record JBJENW010000035.1, read on the forward strand.
TGTCTGCCCAAATTTTTCTGCCAGGAAGCTGAAGATTGCTTCCATATATTCACGAGACGTATTATTCATCACTTCCCATGCATAATATAAATGTCCTGCCTGACGTGCCTCTTTTGCGATCAGCTGTGGCGCATACGTCAGCGTCAACTGATCCAGATTGATCTGCACGGTCACATTCACATTTCTTGCGTTCGCCGCGCGCAAAATAGGTAAATATCCTCCCATTCCCGCAAATGTATACGTTTTTCCATTATATTGATATTTCTCTGGCTCTGTGGTATTCGGATTTATCACATCCGAAATATTTACATTCATAAACATATTGTGCGCACCAGTTGACACAATATCCGAAAAATTTGATGTCTGCAATCCCTTCTTTGTCTTCCCGTATTGATATTTCGCTGTGTTATACGCCAGTTTTCCAGGATTGGAAATATAATCCGATGGTTTGCTGATCAGTTGGTATTTTGTTCCATTTTTTATAGCGATCGCATAACGCGCCAATGCATATCCACGGTTTTTTGTGGTATCCAGCTGGAACGAAAGCTTTTTCTGTTTCTTACAACTGGCCACACGATGACGTGCAGAAGCTCCACTTTTTGTTGTCTGTACCAGATAATAGTTTCCATCCGAACTAGAGATCCGTTTCCCTACCGTTGCCTCCACCAAAACGGTATTTTTTTTCCATGCCTTACAGGTTGTGATTTTCGCCGAATCTGCTTTCGCTGCATACTCTTTTTCCCACTTCGCATAAAATGTTTTTTCACCAATCGTTCCTGTTTTGATTTCATTTACAGATGTCTTGTACTTCTTATCCGTATACCATCCAAGGAAAAAGTAACCTTTTTTCGTCGGCGTCTGAAGCTTCACGTTCGATTCGATCGTATATGTTTTCGGATTCTTTGCATGATTTTTTCCACCGTCCAGTTGATAAGTAATCTTATACTTCTGAGCTGTCCATTTTGCATAGAGATCGATATCTCCAATACTTCCTTTTTCAATCTTTTCTATTTTTGTTGTGCACTCTTTTTGTGCATACCACCCCGCAAACGTATAACCTCTTCGGGTCGGCTCCGCCAGCTCAAAATCCGCATCCGGATCAAACACATAGGTGCGTTCCTCTGTACTTGCCAGTTTTCCTCCATTCGTATGGTACGTGATGGTATAGGTCTCTTTTTTCCACTTTGCATATAATTCCAGATTTCCTTCGCTTCCGGTCTGAATCTCTGTGACCGGCTCTTGATCATTCTCCGAAGCATACCACCCTTCAAATGCATAGCCTTTTCTCGTCGGAGCTTTTAGTTTGATCGTCTCACTTGACCGATAATACGTAGCCGGATTCTCAGGGTCATTTTCTCCGTCTTCCACATGATACGTAATCGAATACTCTTTCTCTCTCCAAGTTGCATATAAGCAAAGCTGATCCCCTTCTTTTTCGATTTGTCCCACACCGTTTACTTCCTGTAGGTCTTCGTATGTACGTTCCCCTTGCGCAGTCAGTGCCCAACCGTCAAACACATACCCTTCCCGTGTGAACACACAGCCTGTCAATGGCGTTTTCTCTCCGTACATCATCTCCTGCTGCGGCATACTTCCCTCTGCGTCTTGTGCATTCTTATCAAAAACGATGACATATTTCACTGGTGTCAGAACAGCCTGCAGATGCATATCTTTTGAAACAACTACCTGATTCTCCAAAACTTCCCCGCTGATCTGGTCTTTCCATAAAATCTGATATCCTGGTACATAATACTTCGCCAGATCATTCAGTTCCACGCTGCTTCCAGCAATTACCGCAACACCATCTGAAAGCTTCGTCCCGTTCTCATCATAAAAATATAATCGCACTTGTGTTTGCGTCTCTTTCGCATCCTGTACATGGAATCCATATACCATTTCCGGATTGACATCAAACAGCATTACAACTGCCAAAATCAACGCAATCCATCTTTTTCCCATGTTCATATCCTCCCTTTTCTATCCGGTACCGTCAATTTTCCCCTTTTATTATACAAAATAATTTTTAAAAAAAAGGAAAAGGTTTCTTAAGGATTTCTTAAGATTCCCTTTTCCTATTTGTTTCTGAATCTTACGCGTTTGCTTTATTCGCTGTATATTCTTTGATGCCGCCCCATTTTTGATCTTTTTCCGAGAAAATCAGATCCTCTTGTGTCATTCCTTCCGGCATCGGCCATTCTACACCGATATCCGGATCGCTCCACAAAAGTCCGCCTTCATCGTTTGGATGATAAAAATCGGTACATTTATAAGCAAACTCGGCATAATCCGATAGCACGATAAAACCATGTGCAAAATTTTTCGGAATAAAGAACTGCTTTTTATTTTCGGCAGAAAGCTTTACACCAAACCACTTTCCATATGTCTTCGAACCTTCTCTCAGATCAACCGCCACATCAAACACTTCTCCGTTTATGACGCGGACTAATTTATCCTGCGGATAATTGATCTGAAAATGTAAGCCCCTCAACACGCCCTTTTTAGAAGCAGATTGATTATCCTGCACAAACTGCACATCAATTCCGGCCTCTTTAAAATCATTGTAATTATAAGTTTCCATGAAATAACCGCGGTTATCTCCGAACACAGTCGGCTCAATGACCTTTAATCCTTCAATATCGTCACAATTTGTTACTTTAATCTTTCCCATTTTTCTAATCCGATTCCAACTGTTTTTCAGTGAAAAACAAAGGATCTGCTCCTTCCATAATATTTAATTTTAAAACCTGTCTCAATCCTACAGTCCTTCGGATACTTCGATCAGATATTTTCCATAATTTGTCTTCAACAATGGCTGTGCCAATTTGACAAGCTGCTCTTTATCAATAAATCCTTTTTTATATGCAATTTCTTCAATACAGGAAACATATAATCCCTGGCGTTTCTGAATCGCAGAAACAAAGTCTGCCGCTGCGAGCAGCATGTCATGATTTCCGGTATCGAGCCATGCGAAACCACGTCCAAGTGTCTCCACCTGCAGATTTCCCTGCTCTAAGTATGCGTTATTGACACTTGTGATCTCAATTTCGCCACGCGCGGACGGTTTCACCTGCTTTGCGATCTCCACAACCTGATTATCATAAAAGTATAAGCCCGGTACGGCATAGTTTGATTTCGGATGTTCCGGTTTTTCCTCGATGGAAAGTGCCTTTCCGCTTTCATCAAACTCTACCACACCGTATTCCCGCGGATCGCGGACATAATAGCCAAAGACGGTTGCTCCGCCTTCTGTCTCTACATGCTTTGACGCCGATGCCAGCACCTTTGTAAAGCTCTGGCCGTAAAAAATATTATCTCCAAGAACGAGCGCAACCGCATCGTTTCCAATGAATGATTCCCCGATCAAAAATGCATCCGCCAGTCCTCTCGGCTGTTCCTGTACCGCATACTGAATATCCATACCAAGCTGGCTTCCATCTTCCAAAAGTTCTTGAAAAACCGGAAGATCCCGCGGGGTTGAGATGATCAATACTTCCCGGATTCCTGCCAGCATCAAGGTAGACAGTGGATAATAGATCATCGGTTTATCATAGACCGGCATGATCTGTTTGGAGATTGCTTTTGTTAATGGATACAGTCTGGTGCCGGAACCACCGGCCAATATAATCCCTTTCATCGCAGCCTCCTTTATTTATCCTGATACATCTCATCGTAATATTTCTGGTAGTCTCCGCTTGTAACATTTTTCATCCAATCTTCATGATCGAAAAACCAGGCGATCGTCTTACGGATTCCGTCTTTAAACATCGTCTCCGGCTCCCATCCGATCTCTGCTTTGATCTTATCCGGAGCGATCGCATAACGTCTGTCATGTCCTTTTCGGTCTTCCACATAAGTGATCAGATCTTTGCTGACCAGTTTCTTTCTTGGATCATCATCCGGCAGCATTTCCTGCAGTGTCTCGATAATGATGTTGATGATCTCAATGTTCTGTTTTTCATTGTGACCACCGACGTTATATGTCTCGCCCAATTTTCCTTTTTCCTGCACCATGTCGATTGCCTTTGCATGATCGTCCACATATAACCAGTCACGCACATTTTTTCCGTCACCATATACCGGAAGTTTCTTTCCTTGCAATGCATTATTAATGATCAATGGAATCAATTTTTCCGGGAACTGATATGGTCCGTAGTTATTCGAACAGTTTGTGATGTTAGCCGGGAAATGATACGTATCAATATACGCTTTCACCAGCATGTCCGAAGATGCTTTACTTGCAGAATACGGGCTATGCGGCGCATATGGTGTCGTCTCATAAAAATATCCGCCGTCTTCGCTTAAAGAGCCGTATACTTCATCGGTAGATACATGCAAAAATTTCTTATCCGCTTTAAATGTGCCATCCGGCAGCTCCCATGCCTGTTTTGCACAATTTAACATCACCGCTGTTCCGAGTACATTTGTCTGCACAAACACTTCCGGATTTCGGATACTGCGGTCTACATGACTTTCAGCAGCGAAATGAACCACGCGGTCGATATCGTTTTCTGCAAAAATCTTAGAGATTGCCTCTTTATCGCAGATATCTGCTTTGATAAACGTATAATTTTCTCTGTTTTCAATATCTTTTAAATTTTCCAGATTTCCTGCATATGTCAGTACATCCACATTGATAATGCGAATCTCATTGTCATATTTCCGAAACATATAATGAATATAATTCGAACCGATAAACCCGGCTCCGCCTGTCACTAAATAGGTCCTCATTGACTTTATGTCCTCCTCGTTTTTTCTCAGTTTCTATGTCTGCGCTATTATACCATTTTTTCTATTCTTTTACAAGTTTTGAAAATTTTTTCTATTTTGCAAACAATTTTAAATATATGTTGACCGCAAAACTGCGAAACCGCCGCATCAAAACCGCAATTTTCATCTCCACGGAATTGATGGGAACTCCACGGTTTGCAGCCTTTTGAAATAGTCGTTTATGTTCTTCCAGATAAACCGGATCCCGCATGATCACCCCGGTATTCGAATCGTGGCGAATGCGAAAACTGTTCAACGGCTCATGGATGATATAGACCTGCCCCAGACATGCGATGCGCATAAAAAAATCATAGTCCAGAATATATGTAAAGTCCGGATCAAAGCCTTTCACTTGTTCCAATACACTCCGGCGAAATGTATTTGCCAGCGGTGCCCCGAAATAATCCTGTGATAAAATTCCGCGTTTTGTGATCTTTTTTCCGTCAGAAAGCCCATTCGTGCGATACCGCCGGTAGGTTCCATGCACGTTTCCATCATTATCTACCAAATGAGAATCACTCTCTGCAAGCACAGCCTGTGGATTCTGGATCAAAGCCGTCACTTCTTTTTCAATGCAATCCTCTGCAAGCAGATCATCCGCACAGATCAATTTTACAAACTCGCCTGTAACAAGTTCCAGACACCGGTTCCAGTTTCCAGACATCCCTAGATTTTTCTCATTTTCATAGATTTTCAAACGCGGATCCGATATCTTTTTCAACACCTCAACGCTTGCATCCTTCGAACAGTCGTCCACTACCACAAGTTCGATATTCTCATATGTCTGATGAAGAATCGATCGTACTGTTTCTTCAATAAACGCCTCGTTATTATAAACAGGAATACAAACACTTACTAATGGTTTCATACCTTATACCTGCAGATCTTTCAAATAAGCATCCAATGCATCGTGCCAGTCTGCCATACGATAATCGGATGTCAAACGCAGCATATAATTATCCAGAATCGAATACGCCGGACGTTTTGCAGATTTCGGATTCATCGCAGCATATTCTTCGCTTGTCACATGGTTAACTTTTGTTTTCTTCCCAGTCTTTTTGAAAATTTCTTCTGTAAAGTCTGCCCAGTTTGTGTCTCCCTCGCAGGTTGCATGGAACAGACCATAGTTTTCTGTTCCTTCCAGATGATGAATCATTTTTGCCAATTCTACCGCACTCGTCGGAGATCCCAACTGGTCGCATACAACGCTGACTTCATCATGTGTCTCCGACAATTTCAACATCGTTTTTACAAAGTTATGGCCATCTCCATACAACCACGCGGTCCGAAGGATAAAGTGACGGTCTGAAAATTCTTTTACAAATTTCTCGCCTTCCAGCTTTGTTTTACCATAAGCACTTACCGGATTCGGTGCATCAAATTCGGTATAAGGTCTTGTTCCATTTCCTTCAAATACATAATCGGTAGAAACATGAATCATCTTTGCACCAACTTCTGTTGCCGCAATACTTAAGTTTCTTGGTCCGATCGCGTTGATTTTATATGCCAGATCCCACTGTTCTTCACATTTATCTACATTTGTGTGTGCTGCACAGTTAATGATCACATCCGGTCTTTCTAACAGCGTAAGCGCAAGCACTTCATCTATATTTGTGATATCTAATGGTGTAATTCCTTCTCCTGCCACATCTGTATTTACAAATGTCACATCACTTCCTGCATATTCTTTTCTGATCGCACGTCCTAACTGTCCATTGCATCCTGTTACTAAAATTTTCTTCATTTCTTTCCTCCTGCTTCTTATTCTCCAAGTCCACCTTCAATCAATTGGACCATTGCCTGTAATGCATTTTCCTCATCTTCTCCATCACAGGACAATTCGATTTCATCTCCGGATTTTACACAAGATCCCAACACACTCAGCACACTTTTTGCATTCGCCTCGCTATTGCGATGTTTAAATGTTACACGACATTTAAATTTCATCGCCTCACTGCATAAAATCCCTGCCGGTCTCAAATGCAGTCCCGTTGGATTTTTAATCTTTACTTTTTGACTTACCATATCCTACCTCCTGTCTTTCTTCTGCACGGCTGCTTTTTTTTAGCGAACCCATGTGTTTTTCCGATTAGCTTTACTTTCCTCTTGCTTTGTATCTTTGTCCGCATCCGTTTCTTCTACTTCCTCTTTCTGTGTTTTATCGTTATTTTTCTCGTCATTTTCGTCTACTTTCGATGGAGTTGTGTCTTTCTTCTCATCAGACACTTCCTGTCCGGTATCCGTACTCGGTTTCTGCATGGAATTCTCTTCTTGTCCTTTTTGTTTCAAGTAAACAACCACAGATGCTGATGCTACTGTATAATCTCCGTCTGCCGTAATCATGATCGGCACACTGTGAGAGCCTGGCTCTAATCCCGCCACATCAACCGTTCCGGTAATCGCATTTGCATCGACTCCGTCTAGCACAGAAGCAAAACCGGTAACAGAAATTTTTACTTTATCTGCCGCAAAGCGTACTTCATAATTTTCCGGAAGATTCTGTACCGTCAAATTTTCTGTAGGAACGGAGAGAGTTCTTGTCTCATTCTCATCGATCACTGCAACAACTGTAATTTTTCCATCTTCTGAATCCACAAGCTCAATTCCATCCGGCAGATACGTCGTAATATCCACTGTTTTTTGAATGTTTTCTGTCGCTCCGGTCAAATCGAGCACTTCTCCTGGAATTTCAATCGCATTAATTGTGTTTAATACAGTCGGACTACCTTTTACTTTTACAGACTCTGGCGTAAATCTTGTCGTCACATACTGGTATCCTTCCGGTGGTGTTCCGGACACCTGGAAACGCAACGGTACCGTCTTCACTTCCATCATGCTGACAGTTACCTGTATAGTCTGTATATTCATCGTAATCTCTGTTGTGTCGATTTTCTTTCCATCTGCATCATACAACTCCGGTATCATTTCATCTGTTACGTCCGAAGAAAATCCATCCACATTAATCGTCACTGCTGCCGAATCAATATTCTCCACAACTTCCTGTGGTCCGGATACTTTCAACAGATTTCGACTCAATTTCACTTCTCCAACAGCTGCTTCTTTTGCAGGTGTACCGATAATTTTCGCTGCCACAACAAACCGCTTTGTCGCTAGTTCCCCCACTTTCACTTGCAAATAATCCGATTTTTGTGTAACTGTCAGTTGATTCGAAAAACGCAGCGGTGTCACTTCGATCTTGACTTGATGATATGCTTCAATATTCTCCATATTTACCACCGCTTTAAAATCGGAGGCACTCAGTTTTTCCACGATCGTTCGTTTTGCAGTGACACTGATCGTCACGGTATTTACCTCATCAACCACTTTGTAATATTTTCCAAGTTCCGTCAAATAATTTTCATTTTCGATCGTAATCGGAATCGTAAATTTCGTCGTTCTCTGTGGATCATCAATATTTACCACTACCAGCCATAGAATTACAGCAAACAAAGCAGAAAGAAGCTTCAGACCCAGATTATTCGTCAGTCTTTTCAATATCTTTTTCATCCTCTTTCAGCCTCCTTTTCCAGAATCCGAATCGCTTGCTGTCAGCCTGTATGTTCTGCAGCTCATTCAGCTCTTTTCGCAAATATTCTGCCGGCACATCATGGTATAACTTTCCATCCACAGCCAGTGACACCTTTCCCGTTTCTTCTGAAACAACAATTGTCAGTGAATCGCTTACCTCACTGATTCCTACTGCTGCGCGATGTCGCGTTCCAAGGTCTTTGCTCAATTCCATATTATCCGAAAGCGGCAGATAACAGGTAGCCGAAACCACACGGTCTCCCCGAATGATCACTGCTCCGTCGTGTAACGGCGTATTATGTTCAAAAATATTGATCAACAACTGCCCCGTCACCATTCCGTCGATTGCAATTCCGGTTCGTTCATATTCCGCCAGACGAATATCTTTTTCGATCACGATCAGTGCTCCGGTCTTTACTTTTCCCATCTCATAAGTTGCCTTGACCAACTCATTGATCGTCTTATCACTATAACGTTTTTCATCATTCTTTGATACATCAAAATTAAAAAATTGCGATAGATACCTCTTTTTTCCGATCTGCTCTAGCGCCTTTCGCATCTCCGGTTGAAATATGACAACGATCGCGATCACTGCCACATTGATCGTTTTACTCGCGATCCAAAGAATCGTATTCATCTGCAAGATCGCAGCGATCAGAACACAGATCAAAATAACAAGTATCCCTTTAAACAGCATCCACGCACGGGTGTCTTTGATCCAGATCATGATATTATAAAATAAAAACGCAATAATGATCATTTCTATAATATCTACCGCTGTTACATTCGGCTTATTCAGCCAGAACAGGTATTTTTCCGAAAAAGCGGAAAGCATCGCCCAAATACTCTGCATTGCTTCTGCTCCCCCTTTCTGCTAAAATTTCTACTTTCCTATCATACTACCTTATTTTCTAAATTTGTTTTAGAAATTCTTAAAATTTCCTAAACATCATCTTTTTTCGTTTTCGTCCGCTTTTTGGGTGGTACCTGATACAAGATTTTCGGAACAGCCTTAACATAGTAGTAATATTCATCATCTTCAAATTGTACCCGTTCCGTTCGCGCATAGTCAAGATGAAAACAGAAAAACTTCATTCCCCATCCGAGTGCAAGCGAAACAAAAATACCGATCACAAGCGAGCTGATTTTTTTATCAATCCCCCAAAATAAGTATCCCGACAAAACCAGAACAAATTGCACGGCTGCACCGATCCAAAGTGCGATCGTCCATGCATGGTCAATGGCAAGACGTCGAATCACATAGACGCTGCATGTCGCCAGTATCACTGTCGCACACATCAAAAACATTTCTTTATTTGCCAAAAACTGATTCATCACCACATGAACTTTTGCAAGCACCGTGTTTTTCGATGATGCGCGTGCAAGCACCGTTTCATTTTTCCGAATCCCCTCCAAAAAATAATAGATAATGGTTCCACAGACGATCGAAACAGACCGATAAGGTTTTTTAAAAAATCCTGCCGCGATCGGCATAACATATGGTATTCCCACCATATAGGCAAGCGGCGTAAGGGATGTATAAAACCCATCATCTTCTGTGAAACGATAATAAATTATATACATCAAAAAGAGTAATCCCGCCGTCAAAACACATACTACAGGCGACAATGCATACAAATGCAATAAGATCAATCCCGCTGCTTCCACAACGATCGCAATCGAAGGAAGTACACAGCAAGATACCCCTAATGCCAGATAAACAACTGTCCGGTCCAGGGTTTTCATGTATCCAAACCGAGCATTTATAACATAAAACAAAAGTAAACCTATGACTAGTTTCAACACAGGCTGTATATAGGATTCATATTTGCTAAAAAAACGCACGCATTCTTCCCGAACCATATAGAGTCTGTCCATTTTTCTTTCCCAACCTTTCCTATTTCTCGTCCATCTGTCCTATTTTCTCTGTATGTGCGCTTTTTCTATCCGACGGATCTTTTTTTCGATAAAATCGTTTTACTTTTTTCAAATATCGCTCCATTCGGCGTAATTTTCGTTTTCCTTTCACATAACGTACACTATATACCGCATAAGTCAACGCTATATAGGCCGCCATACATACCAGATAGCTTTTCCCTATTTTTATTCCCACTTTTGCATAATTCAGCGTGTCTATCCGCGCCATCAGATCATCTGCCTGATACACGCACCAGAAAACAAACAGCAGAGCAAACCCCGCCGTTGCATACAAAAAAGATTTTATGATCTGAAGCGCGAGATAATCTTTTCGAAAATACTTTCGCATTGGTTCGCATTTTTTTCCTTCGCGGGTTTCAAACACCGCCATCTTCGTCATATATGCCACCTTTTCATTCTGAATCATCGTCGCCCACCTCATCAAATCTAATTTCTGTCACTTTCATTCTCAAAAGCATTTATCATATTTCATTATAGCATACCTTGAATCCATTTGAAAAGTGCCACAACTCATTTTCCGCAAAATAAAAAACAGACATAGCACCTATGTCTGCTTTTCCATCTTATTTATCCAAAAAACGCATTTTATTTCCATCCCGCTGTTTTTTCTGTGGCGCGGGCATGATTTTTTTTGGCTTCACGCTTTCCATCTCACTCGCCATTTTGCTTTTACAATCCTCGCAAAATCTTCCTGTACGAATCATTTTTCCACATCCCTCACATGCAAGGCCCATCTGAGATTCTGCGGAAAACTCCAAGCGTTCTTCGCGTACCCATTGTTTAATCTGTTTTACAGATACATCCATTTCCTGTGAAACCGTTGCGATCGGAGCATCTGGATGCTCCCGAACATATTCCCGCACTTCCTGAAATTTCACTTCTAATTTTTTCGAACACTCCTGACAAATGTATGGTCCCCCAATATAATTAAACAGCCTCCCACACGATTTGCAACTCCTGATCTCCATACTCATTCCTCCTAATATCCTTCTCCTATTCCGATAGTGAGAAAATAAATGTTTTGAACCCCTTTTTCTAAAAATGCTTCTGCTGCCGCATCCATTGTACTTCCTGTAGTATAAATATCGTCAACTATTAGGATATTCTTTAATTTTACTTCTGTCTGAGAAATTTTTAGTGCCTTTTTCAGATTTTTCTTGCGTTCACGGGCATTTAATTCTTTTTGTGGATTTGTATAATAGATTCGCTTTAACAGATCGGTTCGAACCGGTATCCGCAATCGTTTCCCCAGTTCTTTTGCAAAAAGTTGTGCCTGATTATAGCCACGCTGTCGTTTTTTCTTTGGATGCAGCGGAATCGGTACGATCGCCTCGACATGGTGACTGTAGATCCAGCTGCCATAAAGACGTGCAGCCTCTTCTCCATAAAAAGAGGCATATTGTCTTCGATTACTATATTTAAAACGATATAGAGAATTTCGCAAACTCCCCTGATAGTGAAACACTGCTTTTCCCTGTGTAAACGCGTGTGGATGTCGCATACAATCATCACAGTATTCTTTTCTCGGATTCGAGATTGGTTTTCCACAGCGGGCGCATACCGTTTCGCCGGTGTATTGTAATGTCCGAAAACAGGGACCACACACATAGCTTCCGGCAAACCGTGACTCGTTCGGCTGTGGAATCTTTTTCACTTCATCGCAGAGCGGACAGCGGGGCGGATATAACAACTCCAACAGTTCTTTTTTCATTTTCTATACCTCCCGGAGTCTGTCACACAATCCGCTATAGCGTTTCTGCTCACTGACATTTTGTTCCATCATAGCAAACGTTTTTTCATCTCCCACAAGTGTCACACATTTTCGTGCGCGCGTCACAGCTGTGTAAAGCAGATTTCGATTCATCAACATTTTGGGACCGTTCAAAAGCGGTATAATGACCGCCGGATATTCGCTTCCCTGCGATTTGTGGATTGTGATCGCATATGCCAGGTCTAAATCTTCCAGCTGTTGAAACGGATACTGCACGGTACGGTTTTCATCAAATTCGATCACCATATGTTCTGCATAAGGGTTGATCTCGCGAATCCGTCCCATATCGCCATTGAATACTCCTTGTCCTTTTTCGATCGTCAGCCCATAGCGTCCCTTGATCTCCCAGTCCAGCTGATAGTTGTTGCGCGTCTGCATCACCTTATCGCCCTCCCGGAATTTTTTTTCACCGTACTCGTATTCCCGTTTCTTTTCTTTTGGCGGATTCAGATACTGCTGCAAAATATGATTCAGGCGCTCCACGCCAAGCAGTCCTTTTCGCATCGGTGTTAATACCTGAATATCAAACATATCCGCATCTACAAATTTCGGCAGTTTCTGTAAGATCAATTGCAGCACCACATTAATGATCACATCGGCGTCATACCTGCGCAAAAAAAAGAAATCCATACTTTTATTATCAAGCGACACCGGTTCTCCTCGATTGATCTTATGCGCATTCACGATAATATCACTCTGACTTGCCTGTCGAAAAATCCGTGTCAGGCGTACCACATGAAAGCGATTCGAATCGATCATATCTTTTAATACACTTCCCGGTCCAACACTCGGGAGCTGATTCACATCCCCTACTAAGATCAAACGGGTTCCCGGCAGGATTGCTTTTAACAGCGCATACATCAAATTGATATCTACCATCGACATTTCATCGATAATGATCACGTCTGCTTCCAACGGATTGTCCTCATTTCGTTCAAACCCTTCGATCCCCTCTACACCGCCATTCAATTCTAAGAGGCGGTGAATCGTACGCGCCTCATATCCGGTCGTCTCACTCATACGCTTCGCTGCGCGTCCGGTCGGAGCAGCCAGGGCAATCTCCATGTTCTCACTCTCAAAATATTGAATGATTGTGTTGATCGTCGTCGTTTTTCCGGTTCCGGGACCACCTGTGATCACAAGAAGACCGTTTTTTACTGCTTCTTTTACCGCTGAAACCTGAAGTTCATCCAGCTGCATCTTGTTTTTCTTCTCTATCTGCCGGATTCTGGATTCAATCTCAATCTCTGGCTCATCGTATCCGATATCCAAGTGACTCAGCATCGCGGCCGCATTGACCTCCATATAATAATAATGGGATGCGTAAATCTGCATCTGCCCGTCATCCCGCTCTTTGATCACCAGTTTTTTTTCCACCGCCATATCCATATAATATTTATCCATATCACGCGGCGCGATTCCCAGAAGTTCACTGCATCTTTTGGCAAGTTCATCTGCCGGAAGATACGTATGCCCCTCGTTTGCGGCTCTCATAAGGCTGTATAAAATTCCACTTCGGATTCGAAAATCGGAGTCTTTTTGGATTCCGGCTTTTGCTGCGATCTCATCGGCGATTTTAAAACCGATCCCCTGTACATCCTCTGCCAGACGATACGGGTTTTCTTTGATAATGGCATAAATCTGCTGTCCATACTTCTGATAGATCCGCACAGCAAGCTGCAGGGAAATTCCAAATTTCTGTAAAAAAATCATCGCTTCCCGCAGATCCCTTTTTTCTTCTACCTGAGAAGAAATCTGCTGTGCCATGCGTTCGCTGATTCCTTTAATTTCAGCCAGGCGCTCCGGTTCACGCTCTATGATATCAAATGTCTCTTTTTTAAATCTTCGCACAATTCGCGCTGCCAGCGCAGGTCCCACTCCTTTAATGGCACCCGATCCCAGATAGCGTTCGATCGACATCAGGTCTTCCGGCTCTTTTTCCTGATATTTCTGCACTTTAAACTGCTTTCCATAGGTAGGGTGTTCGGTATACTCCCCCTCCAATTCCATTGCTTCTCCCTCTGTGATCATCAAAAAGGTTCCCACGCAAGTCACCTGTTTCTCCTCTGTCACAAAGTTTAATACTGTATACCCGTTATCTGCATTCCGAAATACAATATGCTCCACATAACCCGTAATCGTCTCCAACCTTTTCCTCCTATTTTTCCAAATACAACAAAAAACTGCCATAAAGATTCTTCTCTATGGCAGTTTTGATTCTTTATTTTGACGCCTGCTGCGAATTTGTATCCGCTGCCTGCACAGTCGTTTGCCCATAATTTCGTTTCAACTGCTGATATAACTGCTTTGCAAGTCCTGTACCTGTCGGACTCTCTGCAGACATTTCAGACCACTTCTGGATCAGCTGTTCCGTATAGTAATCTTTCTGCTGCTGCGATGCGGAATCGGTCGACTCTTCCTTTTGAATGGACTTTTCCATTTCTTTAAATACCATTTCCGTAAAGTAAGATTCAAACTGTTTACATACATCCATCAGTTCTTCATCGCTAGACGAAGATAAATCCTTGGAAAGTTTACTCTGCAGTTCTTCTGCCTTCTGATTCGAAGCAGATGTGCTTTGCGTATACACACTACTCATTGCATCCAGTGAAATACTCATATCTGTCCCTCCTGTTCACTTCATCGATTATCGTTTCAGATTATTTGCCTGCTGCATCATCTCATCCGATGTCGTGATCGCTTTGGAATTTAATTCATACGCACGTTGTGCAACGATCAGATTGACCATCTCATCCGCCACCTGCACGTTTGAGCCTTCCAGATATTTTTGAAATACTTTACTTTTTACCAGCCCCTGTCCAGTCTCTTCATTCAATGGCTGACCGGATGCCTCTGTTTCCAGTAAGATATTCTGAGAATCCTTTTCCAAACCAGTTGGATTATTAAACTGCCATAAACCGATTTTTTGATTCATCTGTGTATAACTGCCGTCTCCGTTCTGGTACGCAAACTCTCCGGTAGAACCGACTACCACAGCACTGCTATCCACATTAGCCGGCAAGATGATCGGATTTCCATTCGTATCTAAAACCTGATAGCCATCCGTGGAACAAAGAGTCGTTCCATTCGGCCCCATCGCCCAGACAAAATTTCCATCACGCGTATACCCTCTCTGGCCATTCCCTAGATCTACCTGAAAAAATCCATCCCCCTGAATGGCAAAATCCGTATCGCTCTCTGTGCTCAACAGTGCGCCGTTTGTATACTCCGATTTGATCGCAGCGACGCGGGTACCAAGACCTGCTCTTGCTCCCACCGGTTTTGTTTCCCCATTTGCCGTTGTGGTACGTGTCTGAATCGTCTGATATAACAAGGATTTAAATTCTGCTCGTTCTGATTTATAGCCGGTCGTGTTGACATTCGAGATATTATTTGCAATCGTATCAACATTTGTCTGCTGTGCTATCATACCAGTAGCCGCCGTCCATAAAGATCGCATCATGATCGATCACTCCCTTCCTCTTAGAAATTTATACTCTTCCAACCTGATTCACTGCTTTATCGAGTGTCTCGTCAATGGACTGAATGATCTTTTGATTCGATTCATATGTACGAGCGACATTGATCATATCCACCATTTCCGACACAATGTTTACATTTGACATTTCCAGTGCTCCCTGCACCATCTGTGCATCAGAGTCCGTCATATTTCCACCATCTAACAGCGTATAAAGATTTTCTCCGAATCGCTCGATATAGTCATAATTATCGACATCCACAACGCCAATCTGCGCAACCTGTGCGCCGTTTTGTGTGATGGTTCCATCTGCTGCGATCGCAAAATCCTGATTCGGATCGATCCGAACACGTCCTGCCTCACTCGTATCTCCCGAACGGGCAGCCGCTGCATTCAATAGATAGTCCCCGTCCTCAGTTCGAATGTATCCGTCCTGATCTACTGTAAAATTTCCTGATCGGGATAATTTTTCCATTGTCTGCCCTGCTTTATTTGTGTAAGCAATTCCAAAAAAACCATTTCCTTTCAAAGCGATATCATATTTATTATCCGTCACTTGAAAAGATCCCTGACTAAAATCGTCATATGTCTGTCCTAATGTCACGCCATAGGTGATCCCGCCGATTTGCTTCGGAAGATTATTTTCCGATGAATCTTTGATGCGAAATGCCAGTGTGTCGTAAAAGCTTCTTGCTGTCGTACCTTCTTTTTTATATGCAGTTGTATCCGCATTTGCCAAATTATTGGAAAGAATATCAAGCTTTTTCTGCTGGTTCATCATACCCATATGCGCTGTGTATAATCCCTTTACCATATCCTTTTCTCCTTCCGTAAACAGGTTTATCCAGCTTAATACTCTTTCTATCGGCATATTTTTACGAAAAAATTAGCTATTCGTCTCTTTTTCCTGCCATAAATTCTACATATTCACCTGTTCCGATGGCAACACAGGTCATCGGATCTTCTGCAGTGATCGTATTGATTCCTGTTCGGTCTTCGATCAACTCTTCCAGACCTCGCAACAATGCACCGCCTCCGGTCAATACGATTCCTCTGTCTGCCACATCTGCCGCAAGTTCCGGCGGTGTCTGCTCTAAAACGCTGTGTACAGCCTCTACGATCTGCACAGTTGCCTCTTTCAATGCTTCTTCTGTTTCCTCCGAAGAAACCGTTACAGTCTTTGGCAGACCGGTTACAAGATTTCGTCCACGCACATCCATTTTCTCTGCCTGTGCAAGCGGAAAACAGGTTCCGATCTTAATCTTGATATCCTCAGCCGTACGTTCACCGATCAAAAGATTGTGTTTCTTTCTCATATAACGCACGATCGCTTCATCAAAATCATCTCCCGCAATCTTCACAGATGTGCTGACTACCGTACCACCTAGAGAGATGACTGCGATATCTGCCGTACCGCCGCCGATATCTACGATCATGTTTCCACACGGACGGGAAATATCAATTCCTGCTCCAATCGCAGCTGCAATCGGTTCTTCTATAATATAGACATCACGTGCACCAGCTGCGAATGTCGCATCTTCTACTGCACGCTTTTCTACCTCTGTAACACCACTCGGCACACATACGCTGATCTTCGGTTTACGGAAGCTGTGCTTGCCCATTGCTTTTTGTATAAAATGTTTCAGCATCTTCTCCGTTACCTCATAATCAGAAATAACACCCTGACGCAGCGGACGAACTGCCACAATGTTTCCCGGCGTACGTCCCAACATCAGACGTGCCTCCTCACCGATTGCTTTGATCTGATTCGTGTCGCGATCAAACGCCACAACGGACGGCTCTTTCAATACCACGCCTTTTCCTCTGATATATACCAAAATACTTGCTGTACCCAAATCAATTCCAATATCTGTCGAAACCATTTTGTTTCTCCTTTCCAATCCTTCGCTCTGTTTTTCCCGAACATCTGCTCTCTATAAACATGACAAAAAAGCCCGCTTTTGCCTTTTCAAGCGGTCCTTTCTGTCATTGCGATCTTACCCGAGTTTCATTTTTCATGTTTTTTTCAACATATACGATACCATTATATACAATAACTGCCATTTTTCAAAGCATTTTTTAAAAAAATTTTCGTTTCGGCAAATTATTTCGTTTTTCTTAAGATATTCTTCGTGTTTTGTTAAGATTTACGGGCTTTTTTCAGGTACTCCTTCACATAGTGCCCGGTATACGATTGTGGTACCTTAGCAACCTCCTCCGGCGTACCAGTGCAGACCACGGTTCCGCCGCCGTCTCCGCCTTCCGGTCCCATGTCGATCAGATAATCTGCCGTCTTTATCACATCCAGATTATGCTCTATGACCACCACCGTATTTCCTCCATCTGACAATCGTCGTAAAATCTCAATGAGCTTATGCACATCTGCAAAATGTAAGCCCGTTGTCGGCTCATCTAAAATATAGATTGTTTTTCCGGTACTTCTCTTACTAAGCTCGGTCGCCAATTTGATTCGCTGCGCTTCTCCACCAGACAACTCTGTGGATGGCTGTCCAAGACGTACATAAGAAAGTCCAACATCATACAACGTCTGCAATTTTCGCTCGATCGACGGCACATTTTTGAAAAATTCCAGTGCTTCTTCCACTGTCATATTCAACACATCGTAAATACTTTTTCCTTTATATTTTACCTCCAGTGTTTCTCTGTTATACCGTTTTCCTCCACAGACTTCACACGGAACATACACATCCGGCAGAAAATGCATCTCAATTTTTATGATTCCGTCACCCGAACAAGCCTCACAGCGGCCACCTTTTACATTAAAACTGAATCTGCCTTTTTTATATCCGCGCGCTTTTGCATCGGCCGTTGCGGCAAACAGATCCCGGATCTGATCAAATACACCGGTATAAGTCGCCGGATTCGAACGCGGCGTCCGCCCGATCGGTGACTGATCAATATCAATGACTTTATCCAGCTGTTCCATTCCAAGGATTGCCTTGTGTTTTCCAGGAATGCAACGGGCATGATTTAACTCTTTTGCAAGACGTTTATACAAAATCTCATTTGTCAAAGAACTTTTTCCTGAACCAGATACGCCCGTCACGCAGGTCATGATTCCAAGAGGGATATCCACATCAATATTTTTTAAATTGTTTTCCTGCGCGCCTTTGATCTGCAGCCAGCCGGTCGGTTTGCGTCGCACATCCGGTACCGGAATCTGAATTCGACCGCTCAAATACGCCCCCGTCAAAGATCTCGGATTTTTCATGATCTCTTCAGCATTTCCCGTCGCCACGACTTCTCCACCATGTTCGCCCGCACCCGGTCCGATATCCACAATGTAATCTGCCGCACGCATCGTATCCTCATCATGTTCCACCACGATCAGTGTATTTCCAAGCTCTTTCAGATGTTGCAGCGTAGCAAGCAGTTTATCATTATCCCTCTGGTGCAGACCGATACTCGGCTCATCCAGAATATAGACAACCCCGACCAGTCCGGAACCGATCTGTGTTGCAAGCCGGATTCGCTGCGTCTCACCTCCGGAAAGTGTTCCGGTCGCACGTGCCAGCGTCAGATATTCCAACCCGACATCCTTCAAAAATCCTACTCGCGCGCGAATTTCCTTTAAGATCTGCTCTCCGATCAGCTGCTGCTGACTCGTCAAGGTCAGATTTTGTATAAAATCATACAGCTTTTGAATCGAAAGCTCTGTTACCTGCGCGATATTTTTCTCTCCGACCATCACGGCCAGCGATTCCTTTTTTAACCGCTTTCCGCCACAAGTTTTACACGGCGTAATGCGCATAAAACTTTCGTATTCCTGTTTCATCGTATCCGACCCGGTTTCCCGATACCGGCGCTCCACATTTTTCACCAATCCCTCAAATGTCACATCATATACGCCCTCTCCACGCTGTCCGGCATAATGTACTTTTACCGGTCGGCTGTCGGTTCCGTAGATCAACATATCTTGAATTTCCTGTGCCAGTTCTTGAAATGGTGTGTCCAATGAAAAGTGATACTCCTCTGCCAATGCCGTTAAAATCGCATTTGTAAAACTCTTTTTATCCGTGCTCGACTGCCAGCCAGTTACCTGGATCGCCCCTTGTGCCAAACTTAAAGACCGATCCGGTATCATCAGTTCCGGGTCAAACTCCATCTTATAGCCAAGTCCATAGCAATCCGGGCAGGCACCAAACGGATTATTAAAAGAAAAACTTCTCGGCTCGATCTCATCGATACTGATTCCGCAGTCCGGGCAAGAAAAACTCTGGGAAAACTGTATCGCTTCCTGTCCGATCACATCCACTGTCATCAGACCATCTGACAGCTTCAGCACATTTTCTATCGAATCAACCAGACGTTTCTCGATTCCCTCTTTTACCACCAGACGATCCACTACGATCTCAATGTTATGTTTTTTATTTTTATCCAGCGAAATTTCTTCCGACAGTTCATACAAATTTCCGTCAATTCTGACACGCACATAGCCACTCTTTTTTGCCTGCTCCAACAGTTTCTTATGCTCCCCTTTTCGTCCGCGCACAACAGGAGCTAACAACTGAATTTTTGTCCGTTCTGGCAGTTCCAAAATCTGATCTGCCATTTGATCCACCGTCTGTTTCGCGATCACCTTTCCACATTTCGGGCAATGCGGGATTCCAATTCTGGCATATAAAAGTCGAAAATAATCATAAATCTCCGTCACCGTCCCAACCGTCGAACGTGGATTTCGATTCGTCGATTTTTGATCAATGGAAATCGCCGGGGAAAGTCCCTCGATACTCTCTACTTTTGGTTTTTCCATCTGACCTAAAAACTGTCTCGCATAGGAGGACAACGATTCCATATACCGGCGCTGTCCCTCCGCATAAATTGTATCAAATGCCAGCGATGATTTTCCGGAGCCGCTCAGTCCCGTCAAAACAACAAATTCATCTCTTGGAATTTCCACATCGATATCCTTTAAGTTGTGCTCACACGCGCCTTTAATCTTAATATATTTTCGTTCTTTTTTCATGCCATCCTCCTAAGACAACTGATTTAATTCCTGTTGCAATCGTTTCATTTGATCACGCAGCTCTGCTGCTGCCTCGAAATTCAGATCTGCCGCACATTTTCTCATCTGCTTTTTGACTTCCGCGATCAGTTTTTCCAATTCCTCTTTGCTCATAGATTCCGGATCTTTCTCTAAAAGTTCCTGCTGTTGTTCCACTTTCTTCGAAATATGAATCAGATCACGCACTTCTTTTTTGATCGTTTGCGGTGTGATTCCATGTTCTTCATTATATTTCTGTTGAATCTCCCGACGACGGTTTGTCTCGTCGATCGCAATCCGCATCGAATCCGTGATCGTATCTGCATACATGATCACATGTCCCTCAGAATTTCGCGCCGCACGTCCGATCGTCTGTATCAGGGAACGGTGGGAACGTAAAAACCCTTCTTTATCCGCATCCAAAATTGCTACCAACGTAATTTCCGGGATATCCAATCCCTCTCTTAGTAGATTAATACCGACCAGCACATCAAACACATCCAGACGCAGATCACGAATAATTTCTGCACGCTCCAGTGTATCAATATCCGAATGCAGGTATTTCACACGAATACCAAGTTCTTTCATATAATCCGTCAGATCCTCTGCCATCCGCTTGGTCAGTGTCGTAATCAGAATTTTATTTTTCATTTTCACTTCTTTATTCACTTCTCCGATCAAATCATCAATCTGCCCCTCCACCGGACGCACCTCTATGCTCGGATCCAACAGCCCGGTCGGACGGATGATCTGCTCTACCCGTAACAATTCGTGTTCTTCCTCATAATCATTCGGAGTCGCAGACACAAACAGCATCTGATCGATCTTACTTTCAAATTCTTCAAAATCTAACGGTCTATTATCCTTCGCAGACGGAAGACGAAATCCATAATCAACCAACGTAGATTTACGTGACTGATCTCCAAAATACATTCCTCTGACCTGTGGCAGCGTAATATGGGACTCGTCCACGATCATCAAAAAATCATCCGGGAAATAATCGATCAGCGTAAACGGTGGTGTTCCCGGCGCATTCCCAGACATATGGCGGGAATAATTTTCGATTCCGGAGCAAAAACCTGTCTCCCGCAGCATTTCAATATCAAAATTTGTCCGTTCCGCAATTCGCTGTGCCTCCAGCAGCTTATCATTTTGTTTAAAATATTTCACACGTTCTTCTAATTCCGCTTCAATTGACTGACAAGCCTGATTGATTTTTTCCGGTGGAATTACATAATGGGATGCCGGAAAGATTGAGATATGTTCCAGTAAATTTTTTACTTCCCCGGTCAGTACATCAATTTCCGCAATTCGGTCGATCTCATCTCCAAAAAATTCCACTCGAACCGCCGTATCTTCATAGTTTGCCGGAAAAATTTCCACCACATCCCCCCGTACCCGAAACGTTCCGCGCTGAAAATCCATATCATTTCTCGTATACTGTATATCAATTAGTTTTCGAAGGACCTCATCCCGATCCTTTTCCATTCCCGGTCGCAGAGAAAGCATCATATTCTTATAATCCACCGGACTACCCAGACCATAAATACAGGACACACTTGAAACAATGATCACATCCCTGCGTTCCGCCAGTGATGCCGTTGCCGACAGTCGTAATTTATCAATTTCGTCATTGATTGCGGAATCTTTTGCAATATAAGTGTCTGTCGACGGCACATATGCCTCCGGCTGATAATAGTCGTAATAACTCACAAAATATTCTACCGCATTTTTCGGAAAAAATTCTTTCATTTCATCATAGAGCTGCGCTGCCAGCGTTTTATTATGTGCCAAGATCAATGTCGGTTTTTGTAGCTGCGCGATCACATTTGCCATTGTAAACGTCTTACCAGAACCGGTAACACCCAGAAGTGTCTCAAATTGATTCCCTTCACGAAATCCCTTCACCAGCTTTTCAATTGCCTGCGGCTGATCGCCAGTCGGAGCATACTGTGATACTAATTCAAAATGATCCATGCCGTTCTCCTTTTTCCTTTCCGTACCTCTTGTTCGATGTTTCATTATACCATACCCCCTTTCAAAAGTACAGAACGAAGTTTTTTCTTTCAAAGAATTAGTGAAAAATTTCTCAACCGAGGGGGATTCCTTATACGGACGTTTCCGGTATTTGGTGGGGCACACAAGGGGAGAGGCTGCTGGCAGGGAAGTGGCTAGACAGAAATGAAGTCGAGTTCGGGCGGGAAAACTTGCGATGCTTGATTTTTCCTGTCTTCCGAATGTCGGACAGTCTGCACGGATGTGTACGCCAGAGCAAGATTCAAAAAAGGATTCTTTCTCTGGCGTACACATCCGCACAGCCAGTCCGCCTCACGGCAAGACAGGAAAGGCATCGCAAGTTTCCCCACCCGAGCTCACTATCATTTC